>JAUPMA010000221.1 GCA_030836935.1 Pseudomonadota bacterium
CCGATCTTTTCCGAACCGTGGGAGCGGCTGCCGGCCACACGCAATGGTCGGGAATTATCAATTTTTGTTACCTGAATTTTTACAGGCGTTTGTGAACCCTGCTGTTTCCAGGCACCGCCATCGCGCCAGGCAAAATAACGCACATCGGTAACCGGCACCACAATGACACCAATGATGCTGCGCTGCTGCTCGATCAGGGCAATATTCACCGTGAATTCGCCGTTGCGTTTGATGAATTCACGCGTGCCATCCAGCGGATCAACCAGCCAGTAGCGTTGCCAGGTTTGACGTTGCGCATAGGGAATACTGGCCGATTCCTCAGACAGCACGGGAATATCCGGTGTTAATGCAGTCAGGCCTTTGACAATAATATGGTGTGCAGCCATATCTGCCGTAGTGAGTGGCGTTTTGTCTTCCTTGTGTTCAATAGCATAATCACTGTTGTAAACCCCAACGATTTTTATAGCGGCCTGCACCGCTATATCATTGGCAATGCGGCACAGATATTCAAGATTGAGTGGTTGCATGAAATTTTCCTTTACCCTTTTTGCTTTAAACTTTAACCTTCGTTCTATTGTACTTGGCATCGCAGGAAAAGCCCATGCTGTTTGAATGGTCGCAAATTGACCGCGTATTTCTCGATCTGGATGGCACTTTGCTGGATCTGCATTTTGATAACCATTTCTGGCTGGAGCATGTGCCGGTGCGTTATGCAGAAAAGCATGGTCTTGATCATGCGCAAGCCAAACAGATTCTGCATGGCAAATACAGCGCGGCTTCAAACAGCCTGAACTGGTATTGCGTTGAATACTGGTCTCGGGAATTGCAGCTTGATATTCCGCAACTCAAACACGAAGTTGCCGACCGCATTTCAGTACGGCCAAGTGTTGAGAGCTTTCTGCAATATCTGCACATGCATGGCAAACGTGTTGTGCTGGTTACCAATGCGCATTCTGCCAGCATCGCCATCAAAATGAACAAAACCGGACTTGACCGTCACTTTGATCGCATTATTACTTCACATGAGTTGGGCTACGCCAAGGAGCAATCAGCATTCTGGCCAGCGTTGCGCAATGTTGAACCGTTTGATGTGCACCGTACCCTGTTTATTGATGATAATTTTCAGGTACTGGATGCGGCGCGTGAATACGGAATAAAAAATCTGCTTGCGATTCGCAAGCCGGACAGCCGTGGCGCCGACAAGCAGCACGAGAGTTATGTATTGCTGGACAGCTTTGAACAAATCATGCACTGAACAAGGAAGAATGGCATTGGGGCATTGTCCATCATTTGATGTGTTGAAAATTTCTGTTGGTGGGCAATGCCTGCCCTGTGCTCGCTCCGGTCTTAACCAGGTTTCATTCGAACTGACCTGAGGCCGGTACCGGTTTTAACACCAGACATAAAAAATGGCGCATCCATGAAAGGCGGGATGCGCCATTTGTCTACAGCTTAACTGACAGATTTATGCGATTAAGAAGACGCCTTGATTTCCAGTAATTCAATATCAAAAATCAGCACAGAATTGGGACCGATCGGGCCGGAGCCGTTTTCGCCATAGGCCAGACCGGCCGGGATAAACAATTGCCATTTATCGCCCACTTTCATTTTCTGCAAGGCTTCAGTCCAGCCCGGAATCACGCCATTCACCGGGAAAGTTACCGGCTCGCCACGCTCATAGGAACTGTCGAATACCTTGCCGTCAATCAGGCTGCCGCGATAATGCGTAACTACGGTATCGCTGGCCTTGGGTGATGCGCCCTTGCCGGCTGTTACCACCTTGTACTGCAAGCCGCTGGGCAGGGTAATCACGCCGTCTTTTTTCTTGTTTTCAGCGAGGAAGGCTTCGCCTTCCTTGGCATTCTTGCCAGCCATTTCAGTCATCTTTGCCTGCTGTTTCTGCTGCATGGCTGTCTGGAATTCCTGCATGGCCGCCATCATTTCTTCTTTTTTCATGCGCGGTTCCTTGCCGGCAAAGGCTTCCTTGAGACCCAGCATCATCTTGTCGAGATCAATGTCTTCCTTGGTTTGTGCCATCTGGGTGCCAATCTGTACACCAATGATGTAGCTGGCCTTGTCCTTGTTGGTTTCGAGTTTTACATCGGCTTCAGCTGAACAGCCGCCGATCAGGATCAGGGAACAGATTATTCCACTATAAAGTTTGGTATTCATTGAAATCCTTTGGTTAGCTAAGGTATGGTCGTTGCCGCAGTCGGCTGCGGTTGCGCAATAGACTACAACAGAATTACGAAATCTGCATGACATACATGCATGCCCGTTACTGACAGTGCCAATGAAAAACAGTTTCATCTATTCCATTATCGAATCGCCTGCGCATCCCGCTTTTACGGCATTGTATAACCGGCTTGGCTTTACCGAATTGCGATTCACCTCGCAACGCAAGGCCATGAGCGAACTGAAAAAGCAACCGCCAGCAGCCATCGTTGCCGAATTCTTCTACGGCTTTGGTAATAACTATGCGAGCGTCAATGTCAGCAACCTGGATGTTTTGTTATCGAGCCTGCCGCGTTATGCACCCGATGCAAAAGTGATTGTGCTGGCGCAAAAAGACCAGTACCCGCATGTTGATAAACTGGCGCAGCTGTTTACCTTGCATCAGGTGCTGGCCTTGCCGGTGACGGAAGGGGATATGGAAACGGTATTGCGAAATGTCTGAAGCTGTGGATCAATGCCTTTGCCCAAGGCACCGCAGTCAAACCGGGTGTCACATCGCCATGCAGCCATCCCGGGCTTAAGAGCAAAGTGTCCGCAACAAATTCACCGCCATCACACTCATGGCGCCAACAATTTGAGCAAGGCATCAATCGTAGGCTCCTTGTGTCTACCTGCTTGCAAACAGGCATCGTCAAAATTGGTCGCATAGTTATCAGCTTGCGTGGCATCCCCATTTACCAAAGGAGCAAACCTCTTTTTAAGTACCGGTGCTGCGTCATTTGCCGGCTTACTCAACATCCGCAACAGCATCGCTTCAAAACATGGCTCTGATTTAAGAACCTGTATTTTATTCCGCCCCGCCATTTTTTCTGTTGCTGCATTCCAATCCACATCCGTATCCAATAATGCAGCAACCACATCATATTTAATGTTGGCAATCTGCCGGGCCGTCCACTCGATTACATGTCGGGCGCCCTTGCCTCGCGCATTTTTAACGGTTACCGAAAGCCCGCAGCCGCGCTGCACATACAGTTTTTTGAGGTGATTCAGGAATGCAACTTCGTCATATCCTTCACCCACCATCAGTATGGTGCGCTGTGCTTTCCAGGCCATAGTCACCCGGCCAATCAGAAAACAGGCACGGCACCATAAGCGCCGGCCATGTATTTAGCGTAAAAATTATCATCATTGCGAATGCCCTCCACCGCATCCAGGCGGCTGGCCGTGCTTTCGCAATCTGCATTCTTTTGCACCAGCATTACCTGAGATTTGTGTACAAGGTTCAGCACCTCCATGGCGTGGCAGGTAAATATAAGTTGCGCCTGATGCGGATTGGTTGATGGATTGGCAAACAGATCAAGAATCGGTTCCAGCATGTGCGGATGCAGGTCATTCTCGAATTCATCAATCACGGCCAAACCGCCCACTTCCAGTGTTTGCAGCAACCGCGACAACAGCACGAACGCACTCTGCGTACCGCTTGATTCCAGTTCAAAAGGCAATTGAAACTCTATGGATTTATTTTTGTGCTTGCCAAACGGCTTCCAGATTTTCTGGTTAGGTTCCTGCGGGGTATTAATCGTCAGCTCCAGCAATTCAACGCCAGACAAACCCAAATCCCAGCCGGATAACAATTGCTCCATGCGCTTGCGTTGCTCGGGGTGAGCAGAAAAATGCAGCGCTGCGTTTTGCACATGCTGATTACCCATGTGCACACGGCCAAATACATTTACATTACTGTTCACACCTGAAGACGCCATACGCACAGCCAGCGGCACACCAAATTGCGCCGCCCATGCAATCAGCGAAACATTCGGCCGCACCTTGCGCGCTTCCGGTGCAGCCAAACCAAAATCCTGCTGCTTAACCACATAAGAGTTAGTTGCGGCATCCCAGTCCCGAACAAACACATAGCCAAACCGTTCACGCTTCTGGTAAAGCGCCTCATGCAGCACCCGCTTGGGCGTGCAGCGCAACACATAACGCCAGAGCTTGCCTTCAAAATCCACCATGCATTCCAGCTCGGTCGGCTC
>JAUPMA010000222.1 GCA_030836935.1 Pseudomonadota bacterium
ATCTGCTGGCACTGAATGCCGCCATTGAAGCGGCACGAGCCGGCGAACAGGGACGCGGTTTTGCCGTGGTGGCCGATGAAGTTCGCACGCTGGCCAGCCGTACCCAGCGTTCAACCGAGGAAATCAACCAGATGATTGCCGGCCTGCTGAGCGGTACGCGGGATGCGGTAACTGTGATGACCGGCAGCCGCGAGAATGTGCGTTCCGTGGTGGATCAGGCTGCCAAGGCCAATGCTTCGCTGAACAATATTGCCGAAGCGGTGGCGCGCATTCATGACATGAGTACGCAGATTGCCAGTTCATCAGAAGAGCAGGGAGCGGTGGCGGAAGAAATCAACCGCAACATCGTCAAGATCAGTGCCATGACGGAAGATGCAGCCGAAGTGTCGAAGTATGTGGCCTCGACAACCGAAAACCTGTCGGGCCTGGCGGTGAATTTGCGGCAGATTTGCGGCCAGTTCAA
Source organism: Pseudomonadota bacterium (assembly GCA_030836935.1). GTDB lineage: Bacteria > Pseudomonadota > Gammaproteobacteria > SZUA-229 > SZUA-229 > JACPVK01. Next base: position 464 of record JAUPMA010000222.1, read on the forward strand.
AACCTGAGAAACGGAATTTTGTTACAGATTGCCGGGTTCGCGTATGCATTCCCACGCGGAGCGTGGGAACGAGAGCAAAATTTACGCTTTATCTTTGCATTAAATTTTTTTCATTCCCTGAATTTCTGCAACACCATGCAGGCATTGGTGCCGCCAAAACCGAAGTTGTTGGTGAGCAAGGTGTTGAGCTGCACATTGTCACGGCGGGTGGTAACAATCGGCATGCCTTCCACTTTCGGGTCCAGGGTTTCGATATTGGCCGAGGCCTGGATGAAATTGTTTTCCATCATCAGCAAGCAATAAATCGCTTCCTGTACACCCGAGGCACCGAGTGAATGACCGGCCAGTGATTTGCTGGAACTGATCGGCGGGATGTTGCTGCCAAATACTTCGCGGATGGCGCCGATTTCGGCGATGTCACCCACCGGTGTGCTGGTGCCGTGGCTGTTGATGTAGTCGATCGGGGCTTTCACTGTGGCCAGCGCCTGCTGCATGCAACGCACCGCGCCTTCGCCCGAGGGTGCAACCATGTCGCTGCCATCGGAGGTGGCACCGTAGCCCACCACTTCAGCATAAATTTTGGCGCCACGTTTTTTGGCGTGTTCCAGTTCTTCCAGTACCACAATGCCACCGCCGCCGGCGATGACAAAACCGTCACGGTTGGCATCGTAGGTGCGCGAGGCTTTTTCCGGGGTTTCGTTGTACTGCGAAGATAATGCGCCCATGGCATCGAACAGCATGCTCATGGCCCAGTGTTCTTCCTCGCCGCCACCGGCAAAGACTATGTCCTGTTTGCCGAGCTGGATTTGTTCCATGGCATTGCCCATGCAATGGGTGCTGGTAGCGCAGGCCGAGCTGATGGAATAGTTCACACCCTTGATCTTGAAAGGTGTGGCGAGACAGGCCGACACGGTGCTCGACATGGTGCGGGTGACCATATAGGGGCCGACTTTGCGGATGCCCTTGGCGCGCAGAATGTCGGCGGCTTCCACCTGGTTTACCGGTGAGCCACCACCGGAGCCCACAATCAAACCGGTGCGTACATTGGAAACCTGGTCTTCGCTCAAACCGGCATCGGCTATGGCTTGCGCCATGGAAATGTAGGCAAACGCGGCGGCATCACCCATGAAGCGTTTCACCTTGCGGTCGATCAGCGCATCCAGGTCGATATCAATACTGCCGGCCACATTGCTGCGCATGCCCATATCCTTGTAGGCTTGCTGGAACTTGATGCCTGACTTGCCAGTGCGCAGCGATTCGGTAACGGCCTGTTTGTCGTTACCCAGGCAGGACACTATGCCTATACCGGTGATGACTACTCGTCTCATTTTTTTACCTGACTCGATGACAACTAGAAGTTGTCGGTTCTGGAAAACAGCCCCACCCGGAGCCCCTTGGCAGTATAAATCTCGCGGCCATCGACGGAAACCGTGCCGTCGGCTATGCCCATGATCAGGCCTCGGGCAATGACACGCTTGATGTCGATCTGGTATTTCACCAGCCTGGCGGTGGGCAGCACCTGGCCGGTGAATTTCACTTCATCCACGCCCAGTGCGCGGCCCTTGCCGGGATGGCCGAGCCAGCCCAGATAAAAACCCACCAGCTGCCACATGGCATCCAGGCCCAGGCAGCCCGGCATTACCGGATCACCGGGGAAGTGGCATTCAAAAAACCACAGGCCGGGATGGATATCCAGCTCGGCCTTGATTTCACCCTTGCCAAACAGTCCGGCTTCTTTGCTGATATGGCTGATACGATCCATCATCAGCATATTGGGTATGGGTAGTTGCGCATTGCCGGGGCCAAACAGTTCGCCCTGGCCGCACTTGAGTAATTCTTCTCGGGTAAAGGATTGCTGATTCATTATTTGATTTGTCCGCCGTATTCGAGGCGCGGGCATTGTAACTGCTGGGAGGTTAAAGTTTAAAGGTTAAAGTTGAAAGGAAGGTGAGGTGGCGAGGACGAAGTAGCCAGGACAAGGCTCAAGTTGCAAGGGCGAAGTAGCAAGGAAAAGCTTTTGCTTGCTACTTGCTACTTGCTACTTGTCACTTGCTGCTTAATCCGTAAAAAACTGCTGGTTGAACTTCACCTGTGTGCTTCTGGTGCCGCCATCCGGCGTTACCTTGATATCAAACTTCAGGGTTTCCTCGTTGCTGATCTGGGTTTCGGCAATATAGTAAATGGCATCGCCATCCTGGATTTCGCGGAATTCGAGACTCTTGACCTGGGCATTGAGGTTGCTGGCAAAACCTTCCACTTTTGCCTTGTGCGGCGTGGTTTTGCCATCGGCCTGTTTTTTTTGCACGGTAATGTTCACCATGACGCGGTTGTTGCGCCGGGTGAGCTGGTAAGCCTGGGCGATTTCCGGCGTCAGCGTGTCGGTGCGCAGGGCATTGTAATGCACAGCATAATCACCAAAATGGACAACATTCTCTGCCTGGACGCTGGCAGGTATGAGGCTGGCAAGCAGCATGGCTAAAATGGCGTAGAAGAATTTTAAAGCGTGCATGTGAGTCTCCCGATGATGTTCTGGCATTTGTGTACGGTCTGGTGATGCATGGCATCACCTGTGCTGACTATAGCAGTGGATCAGTCATTCATGTATTGGCATTTAAGTGATGATTAATGTGCTATGTTCAGCTGAATGATGTGAATCCATTGTGAGTTCAGAGTGCTGTATGTCGTTACCCAATATAGATCCGCCGATTGATTTGTCACGGCTGAAACACCTGGTTCCCATTTGTGACTTGCAGGCAGAAGACCGGCAAACACTGGCGAATAAATCGCATATTATCGAATTGCAGCCGGGTGAAGAATTGATTGCAACGGACCAGCACCGCTGGCTGCTGTATCTGCTGGAGGGCCGGCTCGATATTCATGCGCCCCGGCAGCCGAGTGTACTGTTTGTTGCCGGTGATGCACGTTCCCGTCACCCCGTATTTGTTGAAGGCGAACACAAAAGCCATGCCGTGGCGCAATCGCGCTGCAAGATGATCCGCTTTGATCGCCAGTTATATAAC
>JAUPMA010000223.1 GCA_030836935.1 Pseudomonadota bacterium
AAATTCTGACCGGAATTTTGCCGGATGAATGCAGAAGCCCGGCCTTGTCCGGGCTTTTTTTCGGCCGCAACATTTATAACGTGTAATGCAGCACGGCGCAGTTATCAAAGCTCAGGTCTATCATGGCGGCATCATCAAGCTGTTCAAACCAGGCACGGACGACACGCAGGGTTTCCTCATGCGCAATCACCAGTACGCAATTACAGGGTTGTGATTTCAGCCACTGGATGAATCCGGTTACCCGCTGCTTGTGTTGCAGCAGTGATTCGCCATTGTTGATGCGGGCATGCAGACGGTCATGCGCAATGGCCTGTTGATAATCGCGCACCGGCAGGCTGTCAAATCCGGAACGGATGTCATTGATGCCGGGATGGGAAATAATTTCTGTGTGCCGGGTGCTGTTGATGATTTCGGCAGTCTGTCGTGTGCGTGGCAATTCCGAAACAATGATTTTATCAAAGTGGATATCCCGGAGTTTTTCGGCAACGGTTCTTGCCTGCTGCCTGCCGGTATCGGTAAGCGAAACATTTTTTTCAATAACATCATTGCATAAATGCAGCAAATTGTAGCTGGTCTGGCCGTGGCGCATGAAATAGATTTGCATGACAGGAAGGATCGGGTTTAAAGGTTAAAGTATAAAGGTTATGCTTCACTTTGATTTTTAAAATTCGGATTTTAAACTGTCATGAGCGAAATAGTAATTGAACGCAAGCCGGATCAGCAAAGATTGCAGCAACTGAATGTCGCCGGCTGGCCGATATGGACAAAAGAAGTATCGGAATTTCCCTGGACCTATGATTCGGAAGAAACCTGTTATTTCCTTGAAGGCGAAGTGATTGTCACACCGGCGGGTGGCAGGCCTGTGCAAATCGGTGTGCATGATCTGGTGATTTTTCCGTCAGGCATGTCATGTACCTGGAAAATCATCAAGCCTGTCAAGAAACATTACCAGTTTGCCTGAGGTTATCCGCTATGCATGAATCCCTGAAGCACCACCATGATTTTTCTGTGGCCGAAACCGGCGGTGAACGTCGCACCCGTTACGTGGTGGCGCTGACGGCCATTACCATGATTGCGGAAATTGTTGCCGGCAGCGTGTTCGGTTCCATGGCGCTGCTGGCCGATGGCTGGCATATGGGCACGCACGTGCTGGCATTTGTGATTACCCTGTTTGCCTATGGTTATGCGCGTCGCCATGCCAGAACAGGGCGTTACACATTTGGCACCGGCAAGGTCAGTGTACTCGGCGGATTTGCCAGTGCCGTGGTGCTGGCGATTGTTGCGTTGCTGATGGTGGTCGAATCATTGCTGCGCATGACTGAATCCAGACCGATTGAATTTAACCAGGCTATTTTTGTTGCCGTAATCGGATTGCTGGTCAATCTGGTGAGTGCGTGGCTGTTGCGTGATGATCATTATCACGATCATCAACATGAACATGAGCATCACCACGACCATGAGCATCACCACGATCACAACTTGCGCGCCGCCTATTTGCATGTGCTGGCCGATGCGCTGACATCGGTGACGGCCATTGTTGCGCTGTTATCGGGAAAATATCTGGGCTGGATGTGGATGGATCCGCTGATGGGCATAGTGGGCGCGCTGATTATTATTCGCTGGGCGGCCGGTCTGTTGCGCGATACATCCGGCATACTGCTCGATGAAAGTGAACAGGCCGGTGTGCGCGATTCCATTCACCGGCTGATTGAAACCGGCGAACAAGACCAGATAACGGATTTGCATATCTGGCGGGTAGGACCCAATCATGTAGCGGCCATTATTTCTGTTGCGTCGCGCGAGTCGAAATCGCCGGCACACTACAAACAGTTGTTGCAGCAAAATATCGAGCTGTCTCATGTCACGGTTGAAGTGAATATAAAATCGGTAACTGACGCGATCAGTTGAAACTGTCGCGCCGGTCATGCGGAACATGTGAACGCAGAAAATCCATCTGGTCAGCAAGAATGCGGCGGTTTGCCAGGATCATGGCCTCAGCCTTGTTTGGTGCGTAGGGCAGGGCCAGCAATGGCATGCGTGCATTGCCCGGTGTGTGGCAGCCTTTTTTTACATTGCAGGACTTGCATGCGGTGACTACGTTGCCCCAGTTGTCCTGCCGCCCAGTGCTTTGGGTAATACGTGATCGCGTGTCAGCAATGATGGCTTGAAATTGCTGCCGCAATACAGACAAGTGTGGCGGTCGCGTTCAAATAATGCGCGATTGGTGAGTGGCGGGATGCTGTCCTGGTTATATTTGGCTTGCGCACCGCGAATGGCAATAATGGTATTGAGATCAATAAAGGATTGCTGGCCGGTAAATTGATTGGTGCCGCCGTAGATGCGAATGGTTTTTTCGCTGGCAGTCCAGGCAATTTGTTCGCGCACATAAAGGTTGACAGCTTCCTGCCAGTGCAGCCAGTCAATGGGTCTGCCGGAATTGTCCAGTGTCAGTATCAGCGGAACAGGTTGTGACCTATCCATATAAACTCCCCAGTGTGTATGTACTACCCTCAATCTTTTTTTAATTCTGTTTTGAGTATAACCCCGGGAAGACAGGAAAAACCAGCCGGAAACACGCCGCGAATCGCAATTTAATGTCCATCTGTTCTGTTATGCACGGATATCATCAGGTCACAATTTTGTAACAGGGCACATACGCCTTGCCCGGAAGTTTCATGCGGTGCTGCCGGACAAAAGATTCCAGCAATTTATCGAGCGACTGCATGATGATTTTCTCGCCACGAATTTCAAAATGGCCATGTTCCTCGATGGCCCGTATGCCATCCTCTTTTACATTGCCGG
>JAUPMA010000224.1 GCA_030836935.1 Pseudomonadota bacterium
CACAAGCAAAAACACATCGGGTTTTTCGAGCAAATCTTCGAGTGAAGCTTCCTTGGGCGCACTGGCACGATAACGTGCAGCAATACCCTGGGTTTGATGGCTGTGGCAGCGCTTTTCCAGGTCCGGTTTGCGCACCAGTTCAATGGATATGCCTTGCGACTCAGCCAATTGCACCAGCTGTTTGATGCGTTGATCGTGACGATCTTTTTCAACCAGCAATTGCAGGATATTGGCCGCATCGTTGCGCAATGCGGATTCCACTGCATGAAAACCGAAAATAATCTCGTGTTGCTGTGCCATAAAAGCAAGAGTCCGCTAATAAACGCAAATAAACGCAAATGAAGAAAAAGCAATCATGGGCTTTTATTAGCGTTCATTTGCGTTTATTTGCGGAAAACATTCTTATCTTTTTCCTTTCTTTCCCGAACGCCGCCTGGACTTTTTATGCGCCGATTGTTTACCGCTCTCGTCAGCCTCGGCGAGTTCAAAATCAATCTTGCGTTCATCAAAATTGACACGCATGACTTTGACTTCCACCTGATCACCCAGACGGAAAACGCGACCGCTGCGCTCGCCCATCAAGCGATGCTGTATCGGTTCGAACTGGTAATAATCCTTGGGCAGACTGGTGATATGCACCAGACCTTCGATATAAATATCCTGCAACTCGACAAAAATACCGAAGGATGTGACCGAGCTGATCAGACCATCAAAGGTTTCGCCAACCTTGTCCTGCATGTATTCACACTTGAGTGCCGTTTCGGCATCGCGTGTAGCTTCATCGGCGCGACGTTCACAGGCCGAGCTGTGTTCACCCAGGCTCACCATATCGCTGTGGCGATAGAAATAGCGTTCCACCTTGCCGCCACGCAACACATGACGAATGGCGCGGTGCACCAGCAAGTCCGGATAGCGGCGAATCGGTGAAGTGAAATGCGCATAACTTTCCAGTGACAACCCGAAATGTCCCTTGTTATCCGGGCTGTACACCGCCTGGCTCAAGGAACGCAACAGCACGGTCTGGATCAAATGAAAATCCGGACGATCTTTCACCATCTCGATCAAACGCGCATAGTCTTCCGCTGTCGGCTTCGCCGGATTTTTTGCCTTGCCTTTAACAACATTCGCTTTGACGGCCTTGCCAAATTTCAGACCCAGGCTGAGCACAAAATCACGCACATCATCAATCTTGTCTTCTTTCGGACCTTCGTGAATACGAAACAAGGCGGGAATGGCATTCTTCTCAATGAATTTGGCCGCCGCCACATTGGCGGAAATCATGCACTCTTCAATCAGCTTGTGCGCTTCGTTACGCTCATAGGGCACGATGCGATCGATTTTTTTATCGGCACTGAACTGGATTTTGGTTTCGGTGGTTTCGAAATCAATGGCATGACGCTGCTTGCGCTGGGTTTCCAGTACCTTGAAGAGTTGGTACAGATTTTCCAGATGCGGTACCACCGCCGCATATTTCTGCCGCAAGGTTTTGTCATTGTGCTCCAGCATGGCCGACACTTCGGTGTAGGTCAGGCGCGCGTGCGAATTCATCAAGCCTTCAAAAAACTTGGAGCGCAGCATTTTGCCCTGGGCATCGAACAAAATTTCACACACCATGCACAAGCGATCAACCTGCGGATTCAGCGAGCACAAACCGTTGGACAGAATTTCCGGCAACATGGGAATGACACGGCCGGGAAAATAAACCGAGGTGCCGCGGGTATGCGCTTCTTCATCCAGCGGCAACCCGCGTTCCACATAATGCGATACATCCGCAATGGCGACGAACAACTTCCAGCCTTTTTCGGTGGGTTCACAATACACTGCATCATCAAAATCGCGGGCATCTTCGCCATCAATCGTCACCAGCGGTGTGTTGCGCAAATCCACGCGATCTTTTTTATCTTGCTCCAGCACTTCCGGTTTCATGCCGGCAATTTGTTCTTTCACCGCATCCGGCCAGAGGAAAGGCAAGTTGTGTGAATGAATGGCGATGTCAATTTCCATACCCGGCGCCATGTGCTCACCAATCACATCAGTGATTTTTCCTATGGCCTGGGTGCGGAAAGTCGGTTGCTGCACAATTTCCACGATCACAATCTGACCGTGCACGGCACCACTCAGCGCATCCATCGGCACGCTGATGGTTTGGGTAAGACGTTTGTTATCCGGCATCACAAAGGCGACGCCGCTTTCAATGGTGAGACGCCCCACGACACGGTGATTGGCGCGCTCCAGAACTTCAATCACCGCACCTTCACGGCGACCGCGGCGATCAAGGCCGGTAATCTGCACCACCGCACGATCACCATGCAGCAGCGTGCGCATTTGTTTGCCGTGCAAAAACACATCGTCGCCGCCTTCATCCGGCACCAGAAAACCGAAACCGTCGGCATGCGCAATGACGCGGCCACGCACCAGATCAGCTTCATCCACCGGAATATAACCATCGCGGCGGTTACGAATCAGCTGGCCGTCACGCACCATGGCGCCGAGGCGCCGGCGCAGGGCTTCGATTTGTTCTTCGGTCACCAGTTTCAGCGCTTCCTGCAACTGCTCAAACGTCATGGCGCCATCCTGATGGATGACTTGCAGAATCAGTTCGCGGCTGGCGATGGGGTTGGCGTAATTGCCTTTTTCACGTTCGGCGTGCGGATCCGCCAGCACCACCGGTTGCGATGACTTGTGTTTTGACTTGGGAGATTTGTCCGCCGGCTTGTGGGCCGTCTTGTCTTTCTTGGATTTTCGTTTGACCAGCGCCGTGAGCTTGCTCAGCGCCTTCGAAAAGCGTGATGGCTCTTCGGGTGTTTTTTGTCTGGAATCTTTTTGTCTGGATTTTTTTTGGGGTGCCATATGTATGCAATTAACCTTGGAAAGGCGCCATTCTACACAATCGAGGTAGCCGCTGTGCGGGGAATTGCGCAGCAAAACATCGGGTAACGGGATGGCTGCGGGATGTTTTACGTGTGAGCTGAAGAATCTGTATTACTACAGAAGAAGAATGGTGCCGAGGAAAAGACTCGAACTTTCACGGAGTTTCCCCCACCAGCACCTGAAGCTGGCGCGTCTACCAATTTCGCCACCTCGGCACGGTGTGAAATCCTGAACCGGTAACAGTTCAGGGCGCGCACTTTAACCGCTGCCTGCGCGCCTTGTCAATGCAAGCCGCGCGCTTCATTGCAATCGTTTTTGTCGGAATAAATTTTTGCGCTAATTATTTTTTGGTGAAACATCCGGGCTGCCCCCTGTGCCGCCACGCCTGCGCACGCGCCACCGCCAGCCAGATGAAAAACAGCAGCAGGCCATGCCAGGCCACGGCACCGCTGGTGCCGTTCTGGAAAGTTGTGCCCAGACCCGAAGTGAAAGTGATGGAGCCATTGACCTCGCCATCCGTATCCAGCGGCCCACCGTCGCTGACATAAATTTCCAGCACGCCAGGGGCTACAAATTCGGCACTGTCGATTGGCAGGTACCAGCCGCTTTCGGTGTAAACCAGATTGTTGAAATCCAGCCCGTCGCTGAGATTGGTCCAGCCACTGGCCGAATTCAGGTAAAGGTTTTCATCGGCCGCTTCGTTGCGGTCGAGCGATAGCCGGATGTAAACGGCATTGCCGTTTTCACCCTGTGCCGCCGACAGGTCGATTACCAGTTCGGTCACACCGTAGGGCAAGTCAACCGGGCCGTTGTTGCTGGCGGTGCTGACGGGTTCGACCATTCTCAAAGTTACTTCCAGGATTTGCGTGCCATCGGCCACCGTCCCGATCTGGTAATCCAGATCACCGCCGCCGGTCGCCACCTGAACGCTGTC
>JAUPMA010000225.1 GCA_030836935.1 Pseudomonadota bacterium
AACACAGACAGTTAACGCTACGCGGTTCTTTGTGCATGCGCTGCGCGGATTCTCGCACAAAGCTCCTCTCCACTTTAACTGCCGGTTACTTCGTCGTTAGGTCCAACCCGAATTCAACAACAAATATTCCTGCTTACAACACATTGCATTTAACCTGCGCCAGTGCCCGTTTTACCACATCAATATCCGCCGGATATCTTGTTGCCTGTTCGCTCAGGGTGCGACGCCAGGCACGCGCGCCAGGCAAGCCATTAAACAAGCCGGTTATGTGTCGGGTGATGGCGTGCAATCTTGTTCCGGCGGCGATTTCTTTTTCGATGTAGGGCAACAGCTGTCCAACGATTTCGCATCTGTCTGGCACAACATGCATATCATTGAAAAACAGGGCATCCACTTGCGATAGCAGATACGGATCATGATAGGCCGCACGCCCCAGCATCACGCCATCCACATATTGCATTTGTGCTTGCGCCGCTGGCAGATCATTCAGGCCGCCGTTGAGAATGAACTGCCATTGCGGATAAGTCTGTTTCAGCCGGTACACCACATCATATTGCAGCGGCGGTATTTCGCGATTTTCTTTCGGGCTTAATCCGCTCAGCCACGCCTTGCGCGCATGCACAATAAATATTTCACAACCACCCCGGGCTACGGTTTCAACAAATTCGCACAATTCATTCCATGAGTCCCGGTTATCAATGCCGATGCGATGTTTGACAGTTACAGGTATGTCAATTACAGAACGCATGGCGGTTACGCATTCGGCTACCAGTTTGGGTTCTGCCATCAGGCAGGCACCAAACCGTCCCGATTGCACGCGGTCACTGGGGCAGCCCACATTAAGATTGATTTCATCGTAACCATAATCAGCGCCAATTTTTGCGCAGATAGCCAGTTCCTGCGGATCGCTGCCACCAAGTTGCAATGCAACAGGATGCTCGGCCTTGTCAAACTGCAAAAATCGCTCGCGATGACCGTGCAATATTGCGCCGGTAGTCAGCATTTCCGTGTACAAGAGGGCATGTCTTGAAATCTGGCGCAAAAAATAACGCTCGTGGCGATCTGTCCAGTCGAGCATGGGCGCAACGCTGAAGGCCCTGTTTATATTTGCGGTATCCGGCATGTCAGTTTGCCAATGGCAGCGGCGGCATGGGGCAATCAATGCTTTCGCAAATGGCGCGCAGCAATTCTGCTTCGGCCGGCATGATGATGCCATCGTCGGTTATCAGATCTACACAGACATCAATAAAGTTTTTTCTGAGTAACATGGGTGTGTGCCTGATTTTTTCCAGTGACGCGCCAACCTGTAGCGGTGACACGGCCGATTCTTTCATCTCGTTCATGTCTTTTGAAAACGTCTTGATGGCGCGTTGCCAGGCGCGTTTTTTTATTTCCGGCGACTGGCCGCTGCACAGCACCATCATTGACAGCAATATGCGCACATCTTCGAGTAAAGGCCTGAACGAATGATATTTTACCCTGTCTGCATGACCGGATTTTGCAGACAGGTGCTGTCTGATAATGACCAGGATCACAAACTCACTCAGCGTGTAGCGCTTGTCGGCCAGAATGTTTTTTGCCAGCGTGGCAATAAATTCCTGGCGCTGTGTTGCATCCATGCGCTTGAGTTGCGGCAACGCCATATCCACCAGCGGCAAACGCATGCGACGATCCAGTTTATCCGTCTCGGTCCGCAAATTATTTACCCGCTTCAATACATCTGCTGGCAGATCCTGCGCCGACAGCAACGCATAAATCACGCACATGGCGCCTTCGGCAACATGCAGGTTCTGAACCAGAACGGAAGGTATTTGCGCATAAATATCACTGGCCATTGTCATTTGCTGTGCCGAGATATTGCCGATATTTTCAGACAGCAGGCGGATATTCGACTGTGCATCAAATGACGGCTGCGATGATTCCGCATTGCGCTGTTTTATGATTTTTTTGGCGCGCTGCGTGCCGAGAAAAGCCGGATCGATGGTTTGAATGCGCTCATCCAGTGGCGGATGCGTTGCCAGCCAGCCGCTCAGGCTCATGGCTTCACCAAAACACATGTGACTCAAGTCTTCTGCATAGGCACTTTGCAACATGGCTCCGGATACCGATGTTTTTATTTTGTACAACGCACTGGCCAGGCCTTTCGGATTCCGCGTAAATTGCACTGAAGACGCATCGGCCAGATATTCCCGTTGCCGTGAAATGGCGGCCTTGATAACGCGGCCACAAAACAAACCGGCATAGCCAACCACAAACAGCACCAGGCCAAACAGAAATGCAAAAACAGCAAAGCGTCCTTCCGCTTCCTTCGCGCTGCGCAGCAACCATCCGCCAATTTTTCCGATCAGCAATATGCCGGCCAGTATGGCCAGCAAACGCAGGTTGATACGCATGTCGCCATTCAGGATATGACTGAATTCATGTCCCGCCACACCTTGCAGCTCGTCACGATTCAGCTGGTTCAGTGCGCCGCGCGTTACCACCATCACCGTTTCGGTTGGACGGAACCCGGCAACAAAGGCGTTGATCGACAATTCTTTTACAAGCACAAACAGTTGCGGCACCGGCATACCGGACGCGATTGCCATTTCTTCCGCCACGTTAACCATAATCTGGTCAGCCGGA
>JAUPMA010000226.1 GCA_030836935.1 Pseudomonadota bacterium
CTTCATCAACGAATTTCATGGTCGCTAGCGCTTAAGTGACAGGGTTAAAGTTTAAAGTATCAAGGAAAGGCTGTTGCTTGCTACTTGTAACTTGTAACTTGCAACTTGCAGACAAAAAAAAGCCCTGCACGAGACAGGGCTGTAATAGTCTTGCAACCAACTCTCAATCTTTATCGTCTAGGCAGGTACTACATTAACCATCTTGCGGCTCAACGGGCCTTTGGTTTCGAACACAATCCTGCCGTCAATCTTGGCAAACAGGGTGTGATCGCGGCCCATGCCGACATTTACGCCCGCATGAAACTGGGTGCCGCGCTGACGAACGATGATGTTACCGGCTGTGACCACTTCGCCGCCGAATCTTTTCAGACCCAGTCGTTTACTTTCGGAGTCACGACCGTTGCGGGTACTGCCCGCTGCTTTCTTGTGTGCCATTGCTAGCTCCTAAATCTCTTGATTAACCTTTGATACCGGTAATTTCCAGCTCAGTGTAATACTGGCGGTGGCCGGTGCGTTTCTGGAAATGTTTACGACGGCGGAATTTAACCACTTCGATCTTGTCGTGACGACCCTGTGACTTGATGGTGGCGCTGACGGTGCCGCCCTTGACCAGCGGGGTGCCAACGGTCAGTTTTTCGCCATCGGCAATCATCAATACCTGGTCGAGCGTGATGCTGTCACCCGGATTGCCGCTGAGTAATTCAACTTTCAGCTTGTCGCCCTGGGCAACCTTGTATTGTTTACCACCGGTTTTAACTACAGCGTACATACCGGAATACTCCAAAAAATTCTGTTCACGGAAAGGGCGGCAATTCTAGCCGCTGACACTCACCCACTGCAAGCACGAATTGCTGTCGCCGCCAAGATTTTTCGGTGCCGGGGCCGTGTCCGGCTTGTGACCCACAGGGTGTTCCCGGATAATTGCGCCTCTTTATAACCAGCCGGTCGACCCTGTTTTCAATGAATGTTGAGCAAATCAAATCGCTGGTGACGGCCGATATGCAGGCTGTGGATGCGCTGATCCAGCGACGGCTGTCCTCCGAAGTGGTGCTGGTTAACCAGCTCAGTCATTACATTATCAATTCCGGCGGCAAGCGATTGCGTCCCATGCTCACCCTGCTGGCGGCGCAGGCTTGCGGCTACCAGGGTCAACACCACTATACGCTGGCGGCGATTATCGAATTCATCCATACCGCCACGCTATTGCATGATGATGTGGTCGACGAGTCCGACATGCGCCGTGGCCGCGAAACCGCCAATGAGCTGTTTGGTAATGCGGCCAGTGTGCTGGTCGGGGATTTTCTCTATTCCCGCGCATTTGAAATGATGATTGATGTGGACAGCATGAAAGTCATGCAGATTCTGGCTGAAACCACCAATGTCATCGCCGAAGGCGAAGTGATGCAACTGATGAACTGCCACGATGCCGACACCACTGAGCAGCGTTATCTTGATGTGATTCACGCCAAAACCGCCAAACTGTTTGAAGCTGCAACACGGCTGGGCGCGGTATTGTGTAAACGGACGGAAGCCGAGGAACAGGCGATGGCGGCCTATGGCATGCATCTGGGCACAGCCTTCCAGCTGATTGATGATGTGCTGGATTACAGCTCCTCCGCCGAAACCATGGGCAAGAATGTGGGCGATGACCTCGCCGAAGGCAAGCCGACCCTGCCGCTGATTTATGCCATGCGCAATGGCAACGCCGAGCAATCGGCGCTGGTGCGCCATGCCATTGAAGAAGGTGGACTGGAACAGATTGAGGCGGTGACGGCGGCGATTCGTGATACCGGCGCCATTGCCTATACCGAAGCCACGGCACGCCGTGAAGCCGAGCTGGCGATGGAACAGTTGAGTCATTTGCCTGCATCGCCGTACAGGGATGCACTGCTCGGTCTGGCGCGTTTTTCAGTTGATCGTTCGTTTTAAATCAAGCATCATTGCCGGCCTCAAACGGGCTTGCACATGCCGTTCCCTTGCCCACCGCCGGCTTACGCTGGATGGTTTCCCCTCTCCCGCGAGGGGGGTGGGTAAGCTGGTGTCGTTACGCGACAGGCTAAAAAATTCGGAGTGTAGCTCAGCTTGGTAGAGCGCTACGTTCGGGACGTAGAGGTCGCAGGTTCGAATCCTGTCACTCCGACCAATTCCAGATTTACAGCCGGTTACATCAGGGGATGGAAAGCGTTGCATAGCGGCTGACCTTCACCTCGTCACTCCAGTAATTCCCCGCCAGCCCCGCCTTCATTTTCAGATGCCGCAAAAAATCTTCTGGTTGCGGCAGCTGTTCCCAGACCGATGGCAAAAACGTACCGCGATGCCGGCCAGCCTGCAGAATCAATCCATCCACGCCGGGCTGTAACTGGCGCAGCAAATCTTCTTCGGATGCGAACTGCATGGGCGTTGCCGGTGTGAGTATGGAAATGTGGATTTCCAGTTGCGGTAATTCGTCCGCTGTTACCGGCACAAAACGGTTGTCGTGAAAGGCAGCGGCAAAGGCGTGTTCGGCCACATCCCTGATCAGCGGTTGATGCGCTTCGAGTGTGCCGATGCAGCCGCGCAATTTTTCGTGCAAATGCAGGGTTACAAAGGTGGCACGGTGCTGTTGCAGGTTGAGGCTGTATTCGTGCGCATTCACCGGCATGGGTTTGTGATGTTTCAGGCCAAACCCGATTGACTCGTGCGCAATTTTCAGCAGTGTGTTTTTTTCGTTATTGTCGAGATTGAATTCAATTGTAGAAGGCATAGGCACCGTAACCGACGACGCGGCTTTTATCGCCGGCGGTATCGCCGGAATTTCTTAAGTCCAGTGTTCTGGCGTGCAAGTGTTTTTGTTTGGCAACTTCAAGCAAGCCATTCACCGGGTTACGGCCACAGGCCATGTCGTAATGAATTTGTTCCGGCTTTAATTTTTCTATGGCGATGGAGGTGGCGCGATCCATTTGTTGTGCAACGCTGTAGTTGTTGTAGTGGCTCAAATCCGAACTGATGACAATCAGGGTTTCGTCGCCGCCCCACAATGCATTCAATACTTCAGCCACTTCGTTTTTATTGGCATCACCCACCACCAGCGGTATTAATTCAAAATCATCCAGCAGCACTTGCAAAAAAGGCAGCTGTACTTCAAGGCTGTGTTCCTGCGCATGCGCTTCATCGAATATTTCAACCTGCGGCAGTTCACCGAGGCGCGCAATGGCTGCCGGATCAGTTTTTATTTTGCCGAGCGGTGTGATAAAAAATCCGGCTGATGTAGCCGCCAGTCCGCGAAATGGCACGCGATGTGCCGGGCCGAGCAAAACCACTTTTTTGATTTGGCTGTGCAACGGGCGTAGATTGACATAAGCGCTGGCGGCAATGGGGCCGGAGTACATGTAACCAGCATGCGGCACGATGATGGCCTTGGGCAGGAAGCGGCTAACTTCGGCCTGATTGAGATAATCGGCAATGTCGTGGCGCAATTGCGTGGCATCGGCCGGGTAAAACATGCCGGCTACTGCGGCGGGACGTTCGTTGATCATTTTCGTCTCTCCGGTTGTTTTTGGAAGACGCAACCTCCATCTGATGCAAGAGGTATCCGTTATGAACGCAAACACTATAGCAACAAAATACTGGCACACACTTGATGCCAAGCAAGGTGGAGAGTCGCGCGTGCAATGCGATCTGTGCCCGCGATTTTGCCAGCTGAAAGAAGGCCAGCACGGCTTGTGTTTTGTGCGCGCCAACGAAGGCGGGAAAATTGTCTCGACGACGTATGGTCTGTCCAGCGGGTTTTGTGTTGATCCTATCGAGAAAAAACCGCTGAACCATTTCTTGCCGGGCACGCCGGTCCTGTCATTTGGCACCGCCGGCTGTAACCTGGCCTGCAAGTTTTGCCAGAACTGGGATATCAGCAAGTCGCGCGAAATCCATACGCTGGCCGATGCCGCATCGCCGCAAAAAATCGCCGAAGTGGCCAAAAAACTCAATTGCCGCAGCGTGGCTTATACCTACAACGATCCGGTGGTGTTTCACGAATACGCCATTGATGTTGCGCTGGCCTGCCGTGAGCTCGGAATCAAATCCGTTGCGGTAACGGCGGGTTATGTCTGCCCGGAACCGCGCAAGGAATTTTATGCAGTGATGGATGCGGCCAATGTGGATCTCAAGGGTTTCACCGAAGATTTCTACCGCAAGCTCACCGGTGGTGACCTGCAACCGGTGCTGGATACGCTGGTGTATCTCAAGCACGAAACCAGAGTCTGGTTCGAGCTTACGACTTTGCTGATTCCGGGACACAATGATTCTGACGAGGAATTGCAGAACATGACCCGCTGGGTAGTGAAGGAACTGGGGCCGGATGTACCCATGCATTTCACCGCCTTTCACCCCGACTGGAAAATGCAGGATGTGCCACCGACACCGCCGGCCACGCTCACCCGTGCTCGCAAGATTGCCCTGGATAACGGCGTGCGATATGCCTACACCGG
Source organism: Pseudomonadota bacterium (assembly GCA_030836935.1). Lineage (GTDB taxonomy): Bacteria > Pseudomonadota > Gammaproteobacteria > SZUA-229 > SZUA-229 > JACPVK01. The sequence goes on from JAUPMA010000226.1 coordinate 4,464, forward strand.
CAACGTGCACGACAAATCCGGAGAAAGCACCTATTGCCACCATTGCGGCCAGCGGCTTATCGGCCGTGACTGGTATGAACTCAGCGAATGGAATCTGGATGCCAAAGGCGGCTGCAACCAGTGCGGCACGCCGCTGGCCGGTGTGTTCGAGGCCAGGCCGGGTAACTGGGGCGCGAAGCGCCAGCCGGTTCGGTTGGCTGCCATGTGATGCTATTCTTCAATCACTGAATCCAATCCGGGGTAATACATGGTCAAAGGCACGCTGTACATTATTTCCGCGCCCTCCGGCGCCGGCAAAACCAGCCTGGTAAAAAAGCTGGTAACCAGTGAATCCGGCCTGGTGGTGTCGGTGTCGCACACCACGCGCAAAATGCGTCCTGGCGAGCAGGATGGCGTTGACTATCACTTTATCGATGCCGCCAGTTTTACCTCAATGATCGAGCACAGCGCCTTTCTCGAACATGCACGGGTATTCGATAATTTTTACGGCACCTCGCAGCAGCATGTGGAAAAGCAGTTGCTGGACGGCAAGGATGTCATACTTGAAATTGACTGGCAGGGCGCGCGCCAGGTGCGGCGGCTGATTGATGACTGCCAGTCGATATACATTCTGCCGCCTTCCAGTGGTGTGCTGCGGCAACGGCTGGAATCCCGCGGTCAGGACGACAAAACAGTGATTGATCGCCGCATGCAGGATGCGGTGAATGAAATGTCGCACTATGCCGAATTCGATTATCTGGTGGTGAACGATGATTTTGAGCAGGCTTTGCAGCAACTGCGGTGTATCATTCGCGCCAACCGGCTGCGCCAGTTACGTCAGGAGCGCCAACTGCAGCAACTGCTGATAGAATTGCTTAACTCCAATCCGAACTAATACAGAGGAACCTCATGGCCCGTTTAACCGTAGAAGATTGCCTGCCTTTCGTTGATAACCGTTTTCAGCTGGTGCTGGTAGCGGCCAAGCGTGCCCGCCAGATCGCCATGGGCGGCCAGGCACTGGTATCGATTGATAACGACAAGCCCACAGTACTGGCGCTGCGCGAAATTGCCGAAGGCAAGGTTGGCCCGGCCATTCTCGATGAAGTGCTGGCCAGTGACCATGCCATGACCGGTGGTGTGCCCGAAGACGAAATCAACCGGGAACTCTGATATGCCCTATGGCCATCAATCCTGAACATCCCCGCCGGGACACTATTGATGCCAGGGTTGATGCCGCCGATGGCGAAACAGCGCCGGACAACGCGGCTGCCAGCCAGATAACCGACCAGAACAGCGATCCCGCCCGTTTCCTGATTTCTGACCTGTGCCATGTAGTCGAGGACTACATGAGCCAGGAGCAGATCAGGGAAATTTACCAGGCCTATCTGTTTGGCGCCCAGGCGCACGAAGGCCAGTACCGCCAGACCGGCGAACCCTACATTTATCATCCCATTGCCGTGGCGCGCATCATGGCGGAAATGCGTATGGATGCCAAAAGCATCACCGCCGCCATACTGCACGACGTACTCGAAGACACACTGGTTAGCAAGGAAGAACTGGTGCGGCGTTTTGGCCAGGATGTGGCCGAGCTGGTGGACGGAGTCAGCAAGCTCGAAGAGTTCAAGTTCAAAAACAAAAAGGAAATGCAGGCGGTCAACATCCAGAAAGTGTTGCTCGCCATGGCGCGCGATCTGCGCGTCATCATGATCAAACTCGCCGACCGTCTGCACAACATGCGCACACTGGGCGTAATGCGCCCCGACAAGCGCCGGCGCATTGCCAGGGAGACGCTGGATATTTATGTGCCGCTGGCAAGACGCCTGGGTATCAATAACCTGCGTATGGAACTGGAAGACCTGGGTTTTCGTGCGCTCTATCCCATGCGCTATCGCATTCTCGAACAGTCCATTGCCCATGCCAGCGGTCATCGCAAGGAAATCACCAAAACCATTTTCAATGCGCTCACCACACGTCTCGATGAACTGAAAATTGCTGCCCAGGTCAAGGCGCGCAAAAAACATCCCTTCAGTGTCTACAAAAAAATGCGCGCCAAGAATCTGGCGTACAAAAATATTTTTGATGTGTACGGTTTGCGCGTGCTGGTTGAGTCGGTGGACGACTGTTATCGCGTACTCGGCGTGGTACACAATCTGTTCAAGCCCATTCCCGGCAAGTTCAAGGATTACATTGCCATACCCAAGGAAAATGGTTACCAGTCACTGCACACGGTTTTATTCGGGCCACACGGCATTCCAATTGAAGTGCAGATTCGCACCAGCGAAATGAACAAATTTGCCGAGTCGGGAATTGCTGCGCACTGGCTGTACAAGGAAGGCGGAAATTTTGATGTGCAGGCGCGCACGCGCGAATGGCTGACCGGTTTGCTCGAGCTGCAACAAAGCGCCGGCGATTCCGTGGAGTTTCTCGAAAGCGTCAAGGTAGATTTGTTTCCCGACGAACTTTACGTTTACACACCCACCGGCGACATCATCAAACTGCCCAAGCACGCCACGCCGGTGGATTTTGCCTATGCCGTGCATTCCGGAGTCGGCAATGCCTGTGTTGCCTGCAAGGTTGATCACCGTTTTGCGCCACTCAACACACCGTTGTACAGCGGCCAGACGGTAGAAATTTTTACCTCGCCCGCTGCGCATCCCAATCCAACCTGGCTCAATTATGTGGTGACGGCCAAGGCGCGCACCACCATTCGCCAGTATCTTAAAAATATGCGCGCCGAAGATGCGATATTGCAGGGCCGGCGCTTGCTGTCACAGGCATTGCTGAATAAAAAAGTGGTGCTGGATGAAATTCCGCCGGTGAAATTCGAGCCGCTGCTGAAAGAATACAATTTCATGTCACTGAATCATCTGCTCGAGGATATTGGCCTGGGTAATCGTCCGGCCAACCTGGTGGTGCGGCGACTGTTTCCCGAAGAAGCGGGCGAGTCCGCGCAGGGCAATAACGAATTGCAATCGCTAAGTCCGCTGGCCGTCAGCGGCACAGAAGGCATGGTGGTGTCTTACGCCAAATGCTGTCACCCCATTCCCGGTGATCATATTGTCGGTTTGCTGAGCAAGGGACGCGGCCTGGAGATTCATCAGGAAGGCTGCAAGAATATTGAAAGCGATCGGTTATCCGACAAAATGGTGGATGTGAAATGGTCGGATAAATTACAGGGCGAATTCACTTGCCCGGTGTATCTGAATGTACACAACGAACGCGGTGTACTGGCGCGGCTGGCCACCATAATTTCCGATCAAGCCGCCAATATCGAACACGTTGAAGTTCAGGACAAGGACGGCAAGACCACTACTATCGCTTTCATCATCAACGTACAAAGCCGCGATCATCTGGCGCGAATCATGCGGCGCTTGCGCAGTGTGAAAGCGGTAATGAAAATATGGCGGGTACAATAGAAGCGGGTTAAAGCTTAAAGGTTAAAGTAGAAAGGATGCCGGCTTTGCTTTAACCTTTAACCTTTATGACTTTAAACTTTAAGTTCAAATGAAAAAACAAATCATCTCTACAGATAAAGCACCCAAAGCCATCGGTACCTATTCGCAGGCAGTGAAAGTGGGTGATACCGTGTATTTATCCGGCCAGATTCCGCTGGTGCCGGAAACCATGGAGATGCTGAACGGCAATGTCGAGCAACAGATTCATCGCGTGTTCAAAAATCTCGCCGCTGTGTGCGAAGCCGCCGGCGGCAGTTTGCAGGATGTGGTGAAGCTGAATGTGTTTTTAACGGATCTCTCCAATTTTCCGATCGTGAACCAGGTGATGGCACAGTATTTCACCGAACCCTATCCGGCGCGCGCTGCGATTGGTGTTGCTTCATTGCCGCGCAATGCGGCGGTGGAAATGGATGGGGTGATGGTTATTGAAAAGCAATAGTCCGCAAATGAACGCAAATAAACGCAAATTGATTTGTAGGGTGGGCAATGCCCACCATTATACTGGCGGGTATTGCCCACCCTACGAACCGAAACACGCAAACAAAACACATCAGAAAAGTATTTGCGTTTATTTGCGTGATGCACATGGATGTGCGAATGCTGTGGGCGCAGGATGCGCAAGAGCAGCGCAATTTGCGTTTTCTTTTAATACATGACTGCCGGTCATGAAGCTCCTGAAATAATCCCCGTCACCCGTCTCAAAGGCGTCGGCGCCAGTGTTGCCGAGAAGCTGAACAAACTCGGCATATTCAGTGTGCAGGATGTTTTATTTCACTTGCCATACCGTTATGAAGATCGTACCCGTGTTGCGGCCATCGGTTCCTTGCAGCACGGTGACGCCATTAGCATCAAGGGCCGAATTGATTATGTGGATGTAGCGTTCAGCCGGCGCGGTCATTCACGGCGCATGTTGCTGTGTCATGTCAGTGATGGAACGGGCAGCCTGTTGTTGCGTTTTTTTCATTTCAACAAGCAGCAGCAGGAAGCTTTGCAGCCGGGAAGATTCATCCGCTGTTTTGGCGAAGCGCGTGTTGGCACAAACACACTGGAAATGGTGCATCCCGAATATCGTTTGTCAGACACGGAAACCGGCGATGTGGTTGAAGAAACATTAACACCGGTATATCCCGCCGGTGATGGTGTACAGCAAACCCTGTTGCGCCGGTTAACACAACAGGCGCTGAATCTTCTTCAACAGAAAAATATTCTTCCGGATTATCTTCCGGAATATTTGCATGCATTTTCATTGAACGATGCATTGCAAACCGTACACCGGCCACCAGCCGATGCCGATGTTGATTTGCTGATGACCGGCATGCATCCGGCGCAGCAGCGTCTGGCGTTTGAAGAACTGCTGGCACAGCATCTGGGTTTGCAATTATTGCGCAAACAGACACGGCAACATTCGGCATGGCCGCTGAATGCCGAAAACGTACTGTACAAAAAATTTATTCATTCACTACCGTATGCATTAACCGCTGCGCAACAGCGTGTGGCGGATGTGTTGCGTGATGATCTGGCCAGCCAGCAACCGATGATGCGACTGGTGCAGGGTGATGTCGGTTGCGGCAAAACCGTGGTGGCGGCGCTGGCGTGTATCAGGGCGATTGAATCCGGATTTCAGGCAGCCATCATGGCACCGACAGAAATTCTTGCGGAACAACATTTTCAGACATTTCAAAAATGGTTTGCGCCGCTGGGTATTGACGTAGCATGGTTGTCGGGAAAACTGAAAGGCAAAAAACGCGAACAGATGCTGGCGCGAATTGCCAGTGGTGAAGCGGCGATTACGGTGGGTACGCATGCATTGTTTCAGGACGATGTGTTATTCAATCAGTTGGCACTGGTGGTGATTGATGAGCAGCATCGCTTTGGCGTGCATCAACGCCTGGCACTGCGGCAAAAAGGCGCGTGCGAGGGTCGCGTGCCGCATCAGCTCATCATGACAGCAACACCCATTCCGCGCAGTCTTGCCATGACCGCCTATGCCGATCTTGATTATTCCGTGATTGATGAATTGCCGCCGGGACGCACGCCAGTCACCACCGTGGTGATTGCCGAACAACGGCGGGAAGAAATCATCGGGCGCGTGCGCAATGCCTGCGCATCGGGCCGTCAGGCCTACTGGGTGTGCACACTCATTGAAGAATCCGAAGTGCTGCAATGCCGTGCTGCCGAAGATACCGCCGGCCTGCTGACTGAAGTATTGCCGGAATTGCGTGTTGGTCTGGTACATGGCCGCATGAAATCTGGTGACAAGGAAAAAGTCATGGCGCAATTCAAGCAGGGTGAAACGGATTTGCTGGTAGCCACCACCGTAATCGAAGTGGGTGTTGACGTGCCCAATGCCACGCTGATGATTATTGAAAATGCAGAACGTCTTGGGCTGGCGCAATTGCATCAATTGCGCGGCCGTGTTGGCCGTGGTGCCAGCGCCAGTCATTGCGTGCTGATGTATCGCGCACCCTTATCACAGCTTGCACAATCACGGCTGGCTGTTATGCGCGAAACCAGCAGCGGTTTT
>JAUPMA010000227.1 GCA_030836935.1 Pseudomonadota bacterium
CCCGGCCTGTTCCATGATCTGGCGTTTGGCTTCGCGGCCAATAATCGCCTGAAAATCGCGCACCATGGCCGGATAGGGATGGGGACCTGCCACCGTGCCGATGATGTAGAAGGTGTTATCGACATTGGTCACCCAGTCGCGCATGGCTTCGTTCAGCGCATCTTTCAGGGTTTTGGAGCCGGACGTCACCGGCACCACGGCCGCTCCCAGCAACTTCATGCGGAATACATTCGGCGCCTGGCGCTGTACATCATCCGCACCCATGTAGACCACGCATTCCATACCAAAACGCGCGGCGACGGTAGCCGAGGCCACGCCATGCTGGCCGGCGCCGGTTTCGGCAATGATGCGGGTTTTGCCCATGTATTTGGCGAGCAGGCCCTGACCGATGGTGTTGTTGATCTTGTGGGCGCCGGTGTGGTTCAGATCTTCACGCTTCAGATAAATCTGCGCGCCGCCGAGCTGTTTTGACCAGCGCTCGGCGTGATACAGCGGGCTGGGGCGGCCGACATAATGCGCGAGGTCATGATCAAACTGCGCCTGAAACGCCGGGTCTTTTTTGACTTTTTCGTACGCCTGGCGCAATTCTTCCAGCGGCTGCATCAGGGTTTCGGCGACGAACTTGCCGCCGTAAATACCAAAATGCCCGCGGGCATCGGGCATGGAGTAATAATCTTTACACGGATTCACAGTCGACACGTTTCACCTCGTTCATTAATCGCGTCATGCGCGCCACGTCCTTGATACCGGGTGCGGACTCCACACCCGAACTCAAATCCACGGCATAGGGCCGCACCTGCCGGATGGCGGCGGCAATGTTATCCGGATTCAATCCACCAGCGAGAATAATGCGGCGGTAAAAAGCCTCGGGAATGCTGTTCCAGTCAAACGTCTTGCCGCTGCCACCCGCCTCACCCATGGCATGGCTGTCCAGCAACACACTGCGCGCATCGTGGTATTGAGCCATCATGGTATTCAAATCGGCATTGGCCATACCCAGCGCCTTGATATAGGGCCGGTTAAAGCTGCGGCAAAAATCCGCCGGTTCCGCGCCATGAAACTGGATCAGATCCACCGGCACCTCGGCCAGCACCTCATCCACCCACTCAGCTTCCGGATTCAGAAACAGGCTGACCACGCTGACAAAACCCGGTAGTGCTGCACAAACCGTTTGCGCGGTTTTGATATCCACGGCACGCGGGCTTTTGGCATAAAACACCAGGCCAATCGCATCCACACCCAGACGCGCCGCCGCCGCACCATCCTCAGGCCGGGTAATACCGCAGATTTTGACTCGGGTGCGTGGGTTCACGGATGCTGGCTGATAATTCAGGAAGGCAGATTCTATCAGTTTGTGGCGGCAAAGATTAGACACGGAGGCGCAGAGACACAGAGGGAATTTATTTTTCAAACACTCTGCGTCTCTGTGCCTCTGTGTCAGTCTTTTTTCTGTTCAGCCGTGTAGGGTGGGCATTGCCCACCACAAGAACATGATGGGCGGCGCCCACCCTGCAAATTAATATCTGGCCAGCGACTGCCCCATTTTCACCGGCGCGCCAGCGGCAATGGCAGCATCCAGTTCAACATTTTCCGGCAACAACACAATCACCGTTGAACCCAGGTTGAAACGTCCCATTTCGGCACCGCGTTCCAGCCGGATATGCAAATCATTGTGGTATTCGGTATGCACAATGTGCTGACGGCTCGGCGGTGTTACCGTGCCGGCCCAAACCGTATCAATGGCGGAAACATTCACCGCGCCTACCAGCACCATGATCATCGGGCCGGCGGCGGTATCGAATGCGCACACCACGCGCTCATTGCGCGCAAACAAACGCGACACGGTGTTCACGGTATGCGGCGCCACGCTGAACAGCCGCCCCGGCACATACACCATTTCATTGAGTTTGGCGGCCATGGGCATGTGAATGCGATGGTAATCACGCGGTGATAAATAGATCGTGGCAAATTTGCCGTTGTGAAACGGTTTCGCCAGATGTTCAAAACCGCCCACCAGTTCCAGCAAACTGTAATCGCGACCCTTGGCCTGAAAAATCCGGCCATTTTTAATCGGCTGCGCCTGACTCACCGCGCCATCCACCGGACACACCAGCACACGCTCGCCTTCTGCCAGAGGGCGCACGCCTTTTTTCAGCGCACGGGTAAAAAATGCGTTGAGCGTATCAAATGCAAACGGGTCGTCTTGTTCGGCTTCCGCCATATTCACCTGGTGCAGCGACAAATAAATTTTCAGCAACAGGTTTTTCACCGGCGCAAAACGGATGCGCGCCACATGAAATACCAGCCACGAAATCAGATGATGCGGCAGGATGTAAAACGGGGATGATTTCAAATAGTCGAACATGGGCTGGCCGTACTTCCGGTTTTTGTTTATCGGGTTGCCGGCAGCAAGTGATGGCTTTTTCCGGCTACATTGCACTGCCACTTGCCACACTGCAAAAAATCGCTGGCATTATATGTGTCCTGCTTTAAGATTCGAAACACATTTCGCCGGGAACACACCATGACCACGCCAAACCCGTTTGATGCCAGTCAGTTTGACGAGCTGCACACGCTGCGCGATTTCATCCGCTGGGGCGTCAGCCGCTTCAATGAGGCTGGCCTGTTTTACGGCCACGGCATGACCTCGTCGCTGGATGAAGCCGTGTACCTCAGCCTGTTTGCGCTGCATCTGCCGCACAACTTCGGCACGGATTATTTCGACACGCGCCTGACCTGCACCGAAAAACAGCAGGTGGTGAATTTGCTGCAACGCCGCATCAACGAGCGCATACCCGCCGCCTATCTCACCCACGAAGCCTGGTTTGCCGGACTCAAATTCTATGTCGATGAAAACGTGCTGGTGCCACGCTCACCCATGGCCGAACTCATCGCCAGCCGCTTTGAGCCGTGGATTATCGGCGATCAGGTCGACAGCATTCTGGACCTGTGCACCGGCAGCGGCTGCATTGCCATTGCCTGCGCCTATGTCTTCGACTGGGCCGATGTGGACGCCGTCGATATTTCACCGGCAGCGCTGGCGGTGGCGCAACGCAATATCGATGCTCACGGTTTGCAGAATCAGGTGACGCTGATCGAATCGGATTTATTTGGCAAAGTGCCACCGCGCCAGTACGACATCATCATCAGCAATCCGCCGTATGTGGATGCGCAGGACATGGCCGCGCTGCCCGAAGAATATCTGCACGAACCCGAACTGGGACTGGCCGCCGGTGATGACGGCCTGGAGCTGGTAATTCCG
>JAUPMA010000228.1 GCA_030836935.1 Pseudomonadota bacterium
CATTAAGATTGGCGAGCAGAAAGCGTGCAGTGTTGCGAATGCGGCGATAGGAATCCGACATGCGCTTCAGAATTTCATCTGACACGGTCATCTCGCTGCTGTAATCCGTTGAGGATACCCACAAACGTAAAATATCCGCACCCAGTGTGTCGCATACTTTTTGTGGCGCAATCACATTGCCCAGCGATTTGGACATTTTTTTGCCGTCAGCATCTACTGTAAAGCCATGTGTTAATACCGCCTTGTAAGGCGCAACGCCATTCATGGCAACGGATGCAAGCAATGAAGACTGAAACCAGCCACGGTGCTGATCTGATCCTTCCAGATAAAGGTCAGCGGGGAATTGCAAATCAGCACGACGCTCCAGTACGGCCGCATGCGTAACACCGGAATCAAACCAGACATCCAGCGTGTCCTTTACTTTATCGTATTGATCGACCTCATTGCCGAGCAATTGTCTGGCATCCAGATCAAACCAGTAATCGATACCTTGCTGTTCAATGCCCTGCGCAACTTTTTCAATCAGCTCGGCGGTTTTGCTGTGCAGTTCGCCGGTCTGTTTGTGCACAAATAATGCAATGGGTACGCCCCAGGTGCGCTGGCGTGATATGCACCAGTCCGGGCGATTAACCACCATGCCTTCAATGCGCGCCTGGCCCCAGTCCGGCATCCATTGTGTATTGCGGATGGCCTGCATGGCCTGCGTGCGCAAATGTTTTTGTTCCATGCTGATGAACCATTGCGGTGTGGCGCGAAAAATAATCGGCGTTTTGTGGCGCCAGCAATGCGGATAGCTGTGTTTGATGGTTTTGAATTTCAGCAGTGCGTTTTTGTTTTTCAGCGCTTCAATAATTGCATCATTGGCCTTGTTGACATGCTGGCCGGCAAACAATGGCGTGTCGGCCAGAAATACGCCATCACCACCCACCGGATTGTAAACATCGAGGTTGTATTTCTGGCCAACGATAAAGTCATCCTGACCATGGCCGGGCGCGGTATGCACAGCACCGGTACCGGCTTCAGTGGTTACATGATCGCCAAGAATGATGGGCACTTGCCGGTCATTAAACGGATGCTGCAACTGGAGATGTTCAAGCGCCGCACCCTTGATGCGACCAATGATGCTGAATTCTTCTGCGCCATAACGTTCCAGTGCGGATTGATATAAAGCTTCGGCCAGAATCAAATTGATTTCGCCGGAGGGCAGTTTTGCCTTGATCAGTACATATTCGAGATCGTGATGCAGGCACACAGCCATGTTGGCGGGCAGTGTCCAGGGTGTGGTGGTCCAGATGACAGCTGCGACATCATGTGTGTTTTGTTCGGCGCGGAATTTTTTAAAGAACGCATTTTTATCTGCGGCGCGAAATGCGACATCAATGGCAGACGATGTCTTGTCGTAATATTCCACTTCGGCTTCGGCGAGTGCCGAACCGCAATCCAGACACCAGTGCACCGGCTTGCTGCCCTTGTGCAAATGACCATTCTTAATAATGCGGCCAAGTGAGCGCACAATATCGGCTTCAAACTTGAAGTTCATGGTCAGATACGGATTTTGCCAGTCACCGAGTACCCCCAGACGCTGGAAATCATCGCGCTGGCCATTCACCTGTGATTGCGCATATTCGCGGCAGTGGTTGCGAAAACTGCGCGCATCGACTTTAACACCGGCCTTGCCGACTTTCTTTTCTACATTCAATTCGATTGGCAAGCCATGGCAATCCCAGCCCGGTACATACGGCGCGTCGTAACCATCCAGTGTGCGGCTTTTTACAATAATGTCCTTGAGAATTTTATTAACGGCATGACCGATGTGAATACTGCCGTTGGCGTAGGGCGGACCAACATGCAAAACAAATGTTGGCCGACCGGCGCAGGCTTTGCGGATTTGCTGATACAGATTATTTTCCTGCCATTGTTTCAATACCTGCGGCTCGCGTTGTGAGAGGTTGCCGCGCATCGGGAATGCGGTTTCAGGAAGATTGAGCGTATGTTTGTAATCAGCCACGGTTCAGCCCGTCAGTTAATGTTGTGGAAAGTTATGTGCGAAAAAAACTTTTGCCTGTTCGCTGTCTTTCAGTATTTGTTGTTTCAATGCATCAAAGGATTCAAATTTTTTTTCATCGCGCAGCTTGTGATGAAATTCAACACACACTTCGCGGCCATAAATGCTCTGGTCAAAATCAAACAAATGCACTTCCAGTTGCAGATTGTGTCCGTCTACGGTGGGGCGCTTGCCAATATTGGCGACGCCTTTTACTGCACTTTCAGTAATGCCATGCAAGCTTACCGCATAAACGCCGGAGAGTGGCGTGGCATGGCGGCGCAGTTTGATATTGGCAGTGGGAAAACCGATGGTGCGGCCACGTTTGTCGCCGTGGGCCACGCGGCCGCAAATCTGGTAAGGCCGGCCCAGCATGGCGCGCGCAAGCTCCAGCTGATTATTCGCCAGTGCCTGGCGGATTGCCGTGCTGCTGATGCGCGTTTCATCCAGACAAATGCTGTGTGAATCGGCAACTTCAAAACCGAATTGTTCGCCCGCTGCTTGCAGCATGGCGTAATCGCCAGTGCGGCCCTTTCCAAAACGAAAATCGTCACCCACCAGCAGATATCTGATCTGCAAATTTTCCACCAGTATGTGTTGAATGAAATCTTCAGCCGGCAGTTCAGCCAGGCGATGATCAAACTGGATGCACAGGAACTGGTCAATGCCGGTGTTCGCCAGTGCGCACCATTTTTCGCGCAATTTTGTCAGCCGCGGCGGTGCCTTGGCAGCTGAAAAATATTCCTGCGGCAG
>JAUPMA010000025.1 GCA_030836935.1 Pseudomonadota bacterium
GAACACTTCGAGCTGATTGCCTCCGAAAACTATGCCAGCCCGCGCGTGATGCAGGCGCAGGGCTCGGTGCTCACCAACAAGTATGCCGAAGGCTATCCGGGCAAGCGCTATTACGGCGGTTGCGAATATGTAGATCAGGCCGAGCAGCTGGCCATGGATCGCGCAAAAAAACTTTTTGGCGCCGATTATGCCAATGTGCAGCCGCATTCCGGCTCGCAGGCCAATGCTGCCGTGTACATGGCGCTGTGCAATCCGGGTGATACCGTACTCGGCATGAGCCTCGCTCACGGCGGTCATTTGACCCACGGTGCCAAGGTCAGCTTTTCCGGCAAAATGTATAACGCTGTGCAGTATGGTCTGAATGCTGAAACCGGTGAAATTGATTACGCCGAAGTGGAACGCCTGGCGAAAGAACACAAACCCAAAATGATTGTCGCCGGTTTTTCCGCCTATTCGCGTGTGATGGACTGGAATAAATTCCGCGCCATTGCCGATTCGGTTGGTGCCTATCTGTTTGTTGATATGGCGCATGTCGCCGGTCTGGTCGCTGCCGGTTTGTATCCCAATCCGGTGCCGGTTGCCGATGTGGTAACGTCTACCACGCACAAAACCCTGCGTGGCCCGCGCGGCGGCATTATTCTCGCCAAAGCCAATGACGAGATTACCAAAAAATTCAATTCCGCTATTTTTCCCGGTATTCAGGGCGGCCCGCTGATGCATGTGATTGCAGCCAAGGCCGTGGCGTTCAAGGAAGCCATGGAACCGGAATTCAAAACCTATCAGCAGCAAGTAATCGTGAATGCGCGCGCCATGGCGAAGGTGTTCATGGATCGCGGCTATGATGTGGTTTCAAAAGGCACGGACAATCATTTGTTCCTGGTGAGTTTCATCAAGGCTGGTTTGACGGGCAAGGATGTGGAAGCGGCGCTGGGCAAGGCGCACATCACTGTCAACAAGAATGCGGTGCCGAATGATCCGCAATCGCCGTTTGTAACCAGCGGTATTCGTATCGGTACGCCGGCCATTACCACGCGCGGATTCAATGAAAAAGATTCTGTTGATCTGGCTGGCTGGATGTGCGACATCATTGCAAATATGAACAGTGATGCGGTGATCAATGAAGCCAAGGCCAAGGTCGCAACAATTTGCAAGCGGCTGCCGGTTTATAAATCAGCTTAAAGTCATAAAGTTTAAAGGAGAAAGGTTAAAAGGAGTGAGTGCTTTGGCTGTTGCTTTAAACTTTGCACTTTCACCTTTAACCTGCTTTTACCATGCACTGTCCGTTCTGTTCCACGCCCGATACCCGCGTAATTGACTCGCGTCTCGCTGATGATGGCGATCAGGTGCGTCGTCGTCGCGAATGTATCGAATGTGGTGAGCGTTTCACTACATACGAAACAGCCGAACTGAATTTGCCGCGCGTGGTGAAAACGGACGGCACACGTCAGCCATTCAATGAAGACAAATTACGCAGCGGAATGATGAAGGCTCTGGAAAAACGTCCGGTCAGTACGGAACAGATTGAAGCCAGCGTGCATCGCATCAAACACAAACTCATGTCGGCCGGTGATCGCGAAATTCCGGCGCAAAGAATTGGCGAATGGGTGATGGAAGAACTGAAATCACTGGATCGCGTGGCCTATATTCGTTTTGCATCGGTGTATTTGAGTTTCGAGAATGTCGCGGCGTTCCGCGAAGCCATCGAAAAGCTTGAGCAATAAAAGAAACAGAAAACGCAAATGAAAGCCATCAAGTTGCAAGTAACAAGTAGCATGTTGCATGGAGTAAGCAAAAGCTTTTACTTGATACTTGCCACTTTAAACCTTGCTACTTATTTATGAACGACCACGCCTTCATGTCACGCGCCCTGCAACTCGCGCAGCGCGGTTTGTACACCACGCATCCCAATCCGCGCGTGGGTTGTGTGCTGGCCAAGGCGGGCGAAATTATCGGCGAAGGCTGGCACGAAAAAGCCGGTGAACCGCACGCTGAAGTTCACGCCTTGCGTCAGGCCGGTGACAAGGCGGCCGGTGCAACGGCTTATGTCACACTCGAGCCGTGCAGTCATCATGGGCGCACGCCACCCTGTGCTGATGCGCTCATTGCCGCCGGTGTATCGCGCGTGGTGGTGGCGATGGAAGATCCCAATCCGCTGGTGAGTGGCGAGGGATTAAAAAAACTCGCCCAGGCCGGCATTGAAGTGGAATCGGGATTGTTCGAAGCCCAGGCACGGGAATTAAATCCCGGATTTATAAAACGCATGACGCGCGGCTTGCCCTGGGTGCGCGTCAAGCTGGCGATGAGTCTGGATGGACGCACCGCCATGGCATCCGGTGAAAGTCAGTGGATCACGGATACTCCGGCGCGATGTGACGTTCAAAAATTGCGCGCACGCAGTTCGGCAGTGATGACGGGTATTGGTACTGTGCTGGCAGATGATCCAGGTCTGGATGTGCGGCTGACGGCTGAGGAGCTGGGTATTTCACAAACAGTTCCGCAACCGTTGCGGGTGATTGTTGACAGTAAATTGCGTTGCCCGCAGCAGGCAAAAATTTTTCAGCCTGCCGGCCCGATTATTATTCTGAC
>JAUPMA010000229.1 GCA_030836935.1 Pseudomonadota bacterium
ACGTAAATCTTGAGCCAATTTTGGTGATTATCAGGCCATGACAAAATCAATCAAGACGCCCACTGCTGATACCCAATCATCAGTAAATGACAAGGCAGGATTGGATGCTGCTGATTCTGGTGGCCGACAGGGTGCGGATGTTCCGCGTTACCAGATGGCAAATGAGTCGCCATGGCGAGTCATGTGTCAGGTTATTGCAAGGCGCTTGAGCGGCCTATCAAACCAGGCGCTGCGAAAAATCACCCGGCGCACACTTAAAATCGGTATTTCTGCGCGAATTTTTCATCCTGAACAGGGTGCATTGGGTCTGCAGAGCAAAACCCTGCAATATCTGGAAGAATCACTTGCACAATGGATCATGTCACGCGATGTGATGGTGTTCATGATTCCTACTGTGAATACGAATAGTGTGCTCCAGTCCAGTAACATTCGGTTGCGTGATTATGCGAAACATCTGGACGGGCTGGTGCTTCAGGGTGGTGCCGACGTTTCACCAAAAAGTTATGCGCAAGTAGCTACGCGGCCGGAATGGAATGGTGATCTCGCACGCGACATGTATGAGCTTGAGTTGTTGCACGAATTCATTGAAGCCGGCAAACCTGTTCTCGGTATTTGCCGGGGCTGTCAGTTAATTAATGTGGCGTTTGGTGGTTCGCTTTATCAGGATATTGCTACAGATGTGCCGGCGGCGGCGGAACACGTAAGCGATCTGTATGATCGTCACTATCACAGGTTACGCTTCGCAGAGGATTCTACGTTGGCGCGCATGCTGACGGCGCAAACCACGCCGATTGTGAATTCGATCCATCACCAGGCCATTAAAACCCTGGGTCGTGATGTGGTCATCGAGGCTATGTCAGAGGACGATAATATTGTTGAAGCTATTCGCTACCGTAAGTCAGACTTTGTGGTGGGTCTGCAGTGGCATCCTGAATTTCATCAGATAGACGAACCTGATCTGCTCGATTGCACGCCGATTCTCGATCATTTTTTGCGCGCCGCACGTGTAACTCGATTTTGAAAGCGTGTTTGCTATGAGTTTGTTCGTAATAAATATATTGCCGGTTTCTGGATAAAAACCGGCATCATCCAAGGTAAATAAATAATGATGGATTTGACAACAATGGCCAATGACCTGGCATGGCCAATCGCTATCCTGATTGCCTGGCTTGCTGGCGAATACGGGTTTAGATGGTTACGGCTACCCCGTATTAGCGCGTATGCCATCGTCGGTTTTATATTGGCTTCGACACAACTGGGTGTTTTACCCGAAACCCAATCCTCTCCCATGCTGCTGCTGGCGAATCTGGCTTTCGGCCTGATTTTATTTGAAGCGGGGTACAGGATTAATTTGCGCTGGCTACGTATTAATCCATGGATTGGTGTCACCAGTCTGGCCGAAGCGACGCTCACCTTTGTTGCAGTGTATGCCACAGCAACCGCTTTCGGCTTGGCCTCATCAACTTCCTTGTTGCTGGCTGCATTATCAATGGCCAGTTCACCTGCCGCTATAGTCCGTGTTATCAATGAGCAGCGCAGCACCGGTCAGGTGACAGAACGATTACTGCATTTGTCGGCCATGAATTGTGTGTTGGCTGTCTTTGCATTCAAAGTCATCGTTGGACTGATCGTTTTCAAAACATCCGGCAATATCTGGCAGGCTGTTTACAGCAGCCTGGTTGTGTTGTCGGTATCCATCATCCTGGGAGCGTTGTTGGGGGTGGTAATGCCCGCCTTACTGCGTGCAATCGGACGCACCAGTCATGACAGCACGCTCGCTTTCGCAATCTCGGTTGTGTTTCTTGTGGTACTCACACATCACCTGAAACTGTCTCCGGTATTGGCGACGCTGACATTTGGTCTGGTTGCGCGCCATCGCCGCATTGTGTTGAATGCGTCGCAACGTGGCTTTGGTGCACTTGGTGATCTGTTGTCGGTAGTCCTGTTTGTATTTATTGCGGCAACGCTTTCCTGGCAGCAGGTTGTTGCGGGACTGGGCATCGGATGTGCAATCCTTGCCGCACGCCAGATTACAAAAATTGCCGGTCTTGGTTTCTTTGCGCACATCAGTGGTATTGCGTGGCATAAAGGTTTGCTGATCGGAATTGCGCTGGCACCCATTTCGGCGTTTGTTATTCTGATGTTGGAGCAAACCCGTTATCTTGGTGTCGATCTGGTGGATCAGCTTGCACCCTTGGCGGCTGCAGCCTTGATATTGGAGATTATTGGTCCGATTCTTACGCAGCGTGCATTGATCTGGTCACGTGAAGGGCCGGAATCCGGGGAGGGCTGATATGCCACTCAATGCGTTCAAAACATCGCAAAGTTTAAGCCTCGGGGTAGAGCTTGAATTGCAACTGGTTAGCCCCAGTGATTTTGATCTGACAACAGCGAGTTCAGATCTTTTGGAGTTGTTACGGCGCAAGCCGTTTCCCGGTACTGTCACGCCGGAAATGACGGAGAGCATGATCGAAATAGCGACAGATGTGCAGACAAGTTATGAGCCGCTTCTGCAGCAACTCCTGGATATTCGTGATGTATTGATTAGTGCCGGCGATCGGCTCAATGTCGGGATATGCGGTGGTGGTACGCATCCATTTCAATTGTGGTCAGAACGCCGAATTGTCAGTAAACCGAGATTCAAGGGGTTGTCTGCGTTATACGGCTACCTTGCCAAGCAGTTCACCATATTTGGTCAGCACGTTCATGTTGGCTGCACCAGCGGTGACGAAGCATTGTTTTTACTGCATGCCCTGAACCGCTATGTTCCACATTTCATAGCCCTGTCTGCGTCTTCACCTTTTGTGCAGGGAAATGACACCTTGTTCAACTCGGCACGATTGAATTCGGTTTTCGCATTTCCGTTGAGCGGTCGCGCGCCATTTTTGTTGCGCTGGGAAGATTTTGAACAGCAATATTTCACCAAGATGGAACATACCGGTGTGGTCAGTAGCATGAAGGACTTCTATTGGGACATCAGACCCAAGCCGGAATATGGCACTATCGAACTGCGTGTTTGTGATACGCCTTTAACAGTTGAGCGCGCCGCCGCGCTGGCTTGTTACCTGCAGGCGCTCTGTCGCTATTTGCTGGAACGTAACGAACCGGCGCCAATTGAAGATGATTACCTTGTTTACAATTACAATCGTTTTCAGGCTTGTCGTTTCGGATTGGATGGCAGTATCGTTCACCCGAAAAGTTATGAACAGATACCTTTGCGTGAAGATATTTTAACGACCGTTCGACATCTCCAGCCCTATGCAGATGCACTGGGAAGTGCGTCTGCACTGGAACATATTTACCAGCTTGCGCATGAGGGCAGCGATGCCAGTTATTTGCGGCAGGAGTTCGCAGAGCGGGGCAGTACAGAAGGCATGGTTGACGCGGCATTGCAACGATTTAGATATGGCGAATCGATGCAACGTTCTGGTTAGCAGGTTTTAGTTTTCGATGTTGCAGTAATCGACATGACTTTGGTTTTCAGCTGTCATTTTCCTTCTGCAGGCTTGTCTTCAGTTGTTTTCTGCGCATCCGGTTTGTACTGTTCCCGGTCAATTTTTACCAGTATGTTGCCGTCAAAAAACAGACTGACCCGGGACTGGCGGGCTTCTTCTTTTCCCGGTTGCAGGTAGTACAGATAATCCCAGCGGTTCTGGTGAAAGGCATCCTGCAGCAGCGGTGTGCCGAGCAGGAATTTGACCTGCTCGCGGGTCATGCCGGTTTGCAGCCGGTCGAGATCTTCGGCATTGACGCGATTGCCTTGCTGGATGTCAATTTTGTGGGCTTCGGGCAGCCAGCTTTCGCAGCCGCCGAGTAATAATCCGGGTAATACGGCTGCAAAATAAAGGGTTGCAAGCAGCCAGCTGTTAATGAGATTCTTTCGCATATTCTGAGTTCCGGGTATTCAATATCCAGGTATCGCAAGGCGACGCGAGTCTACCCGATGTGATGTGCAAAAACGACAGGAGTTCATCACTTGGAAACATCTGATCTGAAAAAAGCAGGCCTCAAAATCACCTTGCCCAGAACAAAAATTCTGGGCTTGCTGGAGCAGTGCGACCCGCGTCACCAGAGTGCCGAGGATATTTACCGCTCGCTGATTGATGCGGGTGAAGAAATCGGTCTGGCAACGGTTTACCGTGTACTGACCCAGTTTGAAGCGGCCGGGCTGGTAAATCGCCACCATTTTGAAGGTGGTCAGGCGGTATTTGAACTGAACCACGGATACCATCACGACCATCTGGTGTGCATCAAGTGCGGCAAGGTAGTGGAGTTTGTGGATTCCATGATTGAAGAGCGGCAAAGGCAGATTGCCCGCGACAAGGGTTTTGAAATTACCGAACACAGTTTGATCATCTATGGCCGCTGCAGCGATCCGCAGTGCCGCAAATAGGCCACACTGGCCCGCCCGGGCCGGGTAAAATGCCTGCTCCCGTACTCTGACAGTATTTCCCGCTATGGAAAAAACCAGGCCCCAGGCTGGCATTGCCCAGCGCTTCAGCTTTGATGAATACCTGCAAAAACTTACTGGCGGCCTGCCGGATGCGGGCCGTCCGGTTTACCGTGCCTGCCGCTATGCCTGGGATGTGCAGGACAAACCTTCCGATTTGCCTGCCTCGCTTGATGTGGCGCTGATTCTCAATGAACTGGGCGTCGATGAAACCACGCTGATTGTCACCCTGCTCAGTGATTCGCGCTTGCAGAGCGATGATTTTTTCAAACACATACGCGATGAATTCGGTAACGACATTCATCACATGGTAAAAAATCTGCGCTGGATGCACGATTTGAATCTTGATCTTGGCACTCTCACGGCACCGGAGCAGGCCGAGCGTTTGCGCCGCATGTTGCTGGCGATGGTGGAAGATGTGCGCGTGGTGCTGATCAAACTTGCATTTCGCGTGCAGCGCTTGCGCATGCTGGCCAATACCGATGACCAGACGCGACAGAATGTTGCGCGTGAAACACTGGAAATTTATGCACCGATTGCGAATCGCCTGGGTATCGGCCAGCTCAAGTGGGAACTGGAAGATTTGTCGTTCCGTTATCTGGAGCCGCTTACCTACCGGCGCGTTGCAAAAATGCTCGAGGAAAAACGCGAGGAACGCGAGCAATACATTCATGATGTGGTGACAGAAATAAAACAGATGCTGCTGACATCCGGCGTCAAGGCCGATGTATATGGCCGGCCAAAGCACATTTACAGCATCTGGAAAAAAATGCAGGGCAAGCAAAAGGATTTTGATGAATTGTTTGATGTGCGTGCCGTGCGCATTACTGTGGATACCGTTGCTGAATGCTATCTGGCCCTGGGGCTGGTGCATGGCAAGTGGCGGCACATTGCGAAAGAGTTTGATGATTACATTGCCAATCCTAAGGAAAACGGTTACCAGTCGTTGCACACGGCGGTTTATGGCCCGGAAAACAAGCCGCTGGAAATCCAGATTCGCACGCGCGCCATGCATGAGTTTGCCGAATATGGTGTGGCCGCGCACTGGTTATATAAAGAAGGCTCAAGCAGTGATCGTAATCTGCAAAAGGGTATTGCGTCCCTGCGCAAGTTGCTCGACCCGAGTGAAACCCGCGATGAGGAACTGGTTGAAAGTTTTCACACTGAATTATTTCCGGATCGCGTTTTTGTATTAACACCCAAAGGCAAGGTGATGGACTTGCAGCAGGGTTCCACGCCACTGGATTTTGCCTACGTGGTGCATACGGATATTGGTCACCGTTGCCGTGGCGCAAAAGTGAATGGCCGCATTGTGCCGCTCACTTATGAATTACAGAACGGTGAGCGTGTTGAAATACTCACCGCCAGCCAGCCGGCACCGAGCCGCGACTGGATGAATCCAAATCTCGGTTTTCTCAAAACCGATCGTGCACGTGCCAAGGTGCGCAGCTGGTTCCGTCAGGCAGATTTCCAGCAAAACCAGATTGACGGCAAGGCCACGATGGAACGAGAAATTCACCGGCTGGATTTGCACAAGGTTGATGTCAGGGAACTGCTCAAGTATTTCAAGCTGCAAACCGTCGAGGAAATGTACGCGGCCATTGGCCACGGTGATATCAGCACCGGCCAGGTCGATGCGGCCTTGCATGAATGTTTTGTGCCGCGCGATGAACAGGCCATACCCCTGGTGGCGCGCAAAACCGTTGTAAAGAAGTTCTCGCGCAATGATGAAGTGCGGGTGCGTGGTGTGGGTAATTTATTGACTACCATGGCCAGTTGCTGCAAACCGGTTCCGGGAGATGACATTATCGGTTTCATTACACGCGGCCAGGGTGTTGTGGTGCATCGCCAGGATTGCGTGAATATTATCAATCTGGAAAACACAAAACGTGATCGTCTGATTGAAGTCGAGTGGGGTGAGAGCCAGGCCAGAACCTATGAAGTTTCCTTGCAGATTCTGGCCATTGACCGTCAGGGCCTGCTGCGCGATGTCAGTAAAGTGCTGGCGGATGAAAAGGTGGATGTGATTGGTGTCAATACATTGTCAAACAGGACGGAGCAAACCGCCGACATGACTATCACGGTCGAGATCAGTGATTTGCAGCAACTGGGGCGGGTGATGGACAAAATCGGAATGCTGCCTAATATAGTCAGGGTCTCGCGGGGCAAATAGCCTGAAGTTGCGAAGCCGATACAGAATACCTTCCTTGCCACCTGCAACTTTTCTGAAAAGGAAACAACATGAATCAATTCAATGAAAAATCTGTTTTGCCGCAGGAAATGCCGTTCGAGTTTACCGGCACGGCACGACAGTATTTCGGCATCTGGATTGTCAATCTTCTGCTTACCATTATCACGCTGGGTATTTATTCTGCCTGGGCCAAGGTGAGAACCAAACGTTATTTTTACGGCAATACATTGCTGGGTGGATCGCCTTTTGATTATCTGGCTGATCCGCTTGCCATTCTGAAAGGCTGGGCAATTGCCGTTGCCGTGCTGATTGCCTACAACCTGTCAACCAATATTTTTCCGGTTTCATCATTGCTGCTGCTGCCACTGATGATGATTGTCTTGCCCTGGGTGGTTGTGCGTGCCATGTGTTTTCGCGCGCGTAATTCCGCGTGGCGCAATATCCGTTTCGGATTCAAGAAATCCTACGGCGAAGCGGCCATGGTGTTTATCCTGTTTCCGGTTCTGATAATAATCACATTGGGTCTGTTTCTGCCTTATTACTATTACGCCATGAACCGTTTCATGGTGAATAACAGCGGCTATGGCACAACATTGTTTCAGTTCCACGCCACGGCGAAAGATTTTTACAGGATTTTTCTGAAACCGATGCTGGCCATGCTGGTGGTTATAGTGATTATTCTGGCAGCGGTCATCGTTCCGGCTTACAAGGAATATGGCGAGCGGGCACGCACGATGATGGAAGAAATGCAAAACCTGCAAAATGAAAATTCCGGAATAATTATTTCTGATGAGGAACTGGCAGCAAATGAGGCAGACATGTATGTCGCCGAAGAGCCGGATGCCTATGCCATGGATGAAGAGGCAGCAATCAATCCGGATGTGTCCTATGAGGATCAGTCGGCCGAAATGCTTGAACAGGCCATGCAGGATCTGGCCAATGCCGAAGCGGACATGGCCAATACGGATATGGCAGGCACGGATATGACATTTGAAGATGTGCCGGACAATCTGGCAGATGGTGATGTGCAGGTGGATGTACTCGAACCGCTGGGAAGCGGTGACGAGGAATTTGCCGGAATGGAATTGCCGCCGGAATCCGCCATGCAGACAGAAACAGCGGAAGGGGCAACGGCAGAGGAAAACATGTCACTGGAAGATATGGCGGGTGTTGCAGCCGCAATGAGCCTGCTGATCATGCTGTTCATGTTCCTGTTTTATCTGGCGTTCATTGCCTATGTGCAATCACGCATCTGGAATCTCGTTTACAACAGCACGGAACTGGCCGGTCACCGTTTTCGCAGTGATGTGCGGGCGCGGGATATTATCTGGCTGTATGTTTCCAACCTGCTTGTTGTGTCACTCACATTTGGTCTGATGATTCCCTGGGCGAAAATTCGTCTGGCGCGTTATCGTGCCAGCAAGCTGGTATTTTTGCCGGCAGGCAATCTTGATACCTTCATGCAGGCGCAGCAGAAAAAAATCAGCGCACTGGGTGAAGAAATGGGCGATGTGTTTGATCTTGATATCGGAATATGATCACCATCAGGGCTTATCGTTACGATGGTGCCAGTTCGGCACGCACACCGGTTGAACTGCTGTTTACGCCAACCGGCATTCGTGTCAGCAATCATGAATTATTGCGGCACTACGACTACACCGAAGTAACGCTGCAACCGGAACTGGCGGGAAAATTCAGTCAGTTGCGGTTTGCCGATGGCTCGCAATGCGATATGGAAAATCAGCCTGGCCTCAATTTGGCGCTGCAATATATTCCTGGCCACGGCGGTCACCGTTTCATTCATGCAATAGAAAACAATTTACTGTATGTCCTGCTGGCACTGCTGTTATCCATGGCTGTGCTGGCCGGTATTATTCAATACGCCGTGCCGGTCATGGCGCGTGAAGTGGCACAACGCATACCGGCAGAACTGGAAACAGACATGGGCAGGGAAGCGCTGGAACTGTTTGATCACATCATGCAGCCCAGTGCGCTGGATGAAAATCGCCAGACTGAATTGCGCAAAAAATTCATGGAGCTGGCCGCACATGCCGGTGTAGTGCCGGAAAATATTCTGTTTCGCCGGGGTAATGAAATCGGCGCCAATGCCTTTGCATTGCCGTCGGGCATTATTATTTTTACCGACGAAATTGTGGACATGGCAAAAGACGATCGCGAACTGCTTGCCGTTTTTGCGCACGAACTGGGTCATGTCAAGCACCGCCATACCATGCAGCATGTTTTGCAGAATTCGGTTGTTGGATTGCTGGTGATTACGCTGACCGGTGATATCGGCACCGCCAGTTCACTTGCAGCCGCGTTGCCAACCTTGCTGGTGCAAAGCAGATTCTCGCGTGATTTTGAAATGCAGGCAGATGATTTTGCGTTGGCCCTGCTGGAACAGCAAAACATGGAACCGGTCTGGCTGGGTACTATTTTGCAACGCATGGCGCAACAAACGGGTGATGATGTCTTGCCGAATTTTTTGTCAACCCATCCGGCAACGGATGAACGCATCCGCAAATTCAATAATCCGGAACAGGATTGAAACACACGCACGGGCGCCGCATGACAGAAACTTTTACCTTCAATGCCATTGGAACGGTGCATGCCTGCTACAAGGAAAAATTTGGTGTGCCGCGTCAGCCCGGGCTGGTCAATGTGTTATCCAGCATTGAAATACACGAGCCCTGCAACAGGCCGGAAGCTTTTCGCGCCCTGAATGATTTTTCGCACATCTGGATCATGTTTGTGTTTCACCAGACCCGGCAGCAAGGCTGGCATCCCACCGTGCGGCCACCACGTCTTGGCGGTAACGAACGTGTCGGCGTGTTTGCCAGCCGCTCCATGTTTCGCCCGAATCCAATCGGGCTTTCGGTTGTGGAATTAAAAGCAATCCGCCAGCAGGATGACAAACTGTTTCTGGATATTATCGGCGCCGATCTGATGGACGGCACGCCGGTACTGGATATCAAACCCTATTTGCCTTATGCCGATGCGGTAACCAATGCCCGTTCAGGTTATGCCGACACATCACCTGTCATCAAACTGCAAGTGACTTTTCATGCACAAGCCATTGCCGGTATGCAGAAATTGAACAGCTGTTATCCCGATTTGCAGCAAACCATCCGTGACATCCTGCAACTCGATCCGCGGCCTGCGTATGCCGGGGCAGCAAACAACATCAACAGGGAATACGCCATGCGTCTGCACAATCTTGATGTGAAGTGGCAGGTGAACGGAAATGTGGCGCAAGTTGTGGATGTGGTATTGGCTGATTCCTCAAAACCGTAATCCCTGCTGACAGTTTTCTGGCCGGAATTTTTTTATCAAAAAAAACTGTTCGTACTAGTTCGGATATTTCACCAAAAATGTTGGGGCGGTAAAAGCGTTCGCCTGAAGGCGAACCTGCAAAAGCAGGCGTTTCCCTGTCAGTCGGCCTCAATGCCATTAAGTTAAGGATGAATCTGTTGCAGGTGCTCCTTCAGGCGCACAAAGTAATCTGAAAATGTGCAGCGAGTGCAGGGTGTGTAACCGTGAATGATTTTCAGGCTGTCAGGTATTCAACCGGAAGTTTTGTTTCCGCTTTCGCTTTCGCCAAGCAGCCGGTCAATCACTGTTCTGAAATGCACGATGTCCAGCGGTTTGGTGAGGTAATCGGTAAATCCGGCCTGTTTGCCGCGTTCAATATCGCGGGGCATGGCGTTGGCGGTGATGGCGACGACCGGAATTTTTTTCAGCTGCGCATCTGACCTGAATATTTCCAGTACCTGGTAGCCATCCATGCCCGGCAGATTGATGTCGAGCAGGATAAGGTGGGGATGACGGGTCTGTGCCAGTTCGATTCCCAGCCACGGGGTGTGGGCAGTGAGCAGGTGAATATGCGGATGCTGGGTGAGAATCTGTGCCACCAGTTTCAGGTTGGCCGGGTTGTCCTCAATGTACAGCACCGTGCGGGTCGGTGTTTCCGTGGTGGTGGCTGCGAGTAGCGGCGTAAGGTTGCCGGTTGCGGTTTCGGGATGGTCCTGGCCGGGTGCCGTTTCACTGGCGGTTTCAAGCGGCAGTTCAATCCAGAAGGTGCTGCCGGTGCCGACTTCACTCTCCACGCCCACGGTACCGCCCATCATTTCGATGAGGCGCCGGCTGATGGTCAGGCCAATGCCGGTGCCTTCTATGCCGGTGCGGGCTGCATTCAGCCGGTTGAATGGCTGGAACAGTTCGGCCAGATGCCGGGCTTCGATGCCGGGGCCGGTATCGGTTACACGGATCCGCAGCCGGTTGCTGCCTTCGCGGACTACGTTCACCTCGACCTGGCCCGCTTCACGGTTGTACTTGATGGCATTGGACAACAGGTTGAGCAGCGCCTGCCGGAGGCGGGTATGGTCGGCGCGTACCGAGAGGCCAGCCGGTTTGTGGCAGGCAGTTTTGATGTGGCGTTTTTCGGCCAGGGCGCGCACCAGGCTCAGGCATTCCTCAACCATCATCGAAACATCCACCGGCTCCAGCGACAGATCAATGCGGCCGGATTCAATCCGGGCCAGATCAAGCACTTCGTTGATGATTTTCAGCAGGTGCTGGCCGGCCTTGCCGATCTCCTGCACATTGCCCTTTTGCCGCTCCGTCAGGGCCGGGTCATATTCCAGCAGCTGGCTGAAACCGAGGATGGCGTTCATCGGTGTGCGCAGCTCGTGGCTCATATTGGATAAAAAATCGGATTTGGCCCGGCTGGCGCGGTCCGCTTCATCGCGGGCGTCAATCAGGGCCTGTTCGGCCTGCCGGCGTTCGGTGATGTCTTCGGAAATGCCGAGCAGATAGGTGGCTTTGCCGCGAGCGTTCTTTAATGCAATTTTTTGTGTGTGCAGCAGGCGGCGTCCGCTTGACAGGGTGTCAATCCATTCCTCGGTGATGTTTTCATAACCGCTTACATTCAGCACATGCCGGTCTTTTGCCGTTAAACGCGCTGCCTGTTCCCCGGGGAACCGGTCGTAATCACTTTTGCCAATCAGCTGCGTGCGATCCAGGCCGAGCAGTTTCTCGCCGGCGCGGTTGAGCAGGGCAATACGCAAATCGCCGGCGCGCTTGAGGGAAATCATGAAAGGAATGTGTTCAACAATGGCCGCAAAACGCTGTTCACTGGCGGTCAGGTCATTTACATATCGGCGGTTGTACTGGATGAAGGCCGTGCTGAACAGGCCGATCATTACCAGCACAATGCCGGCCGACCACACGGCAGCCCGGATGTAAGGCGCCTGGATATGTTCGCGCGGAATTTTCATCACAATGCCGATACCCAGCGTCGGCACGGGCGCATAACCGGCCATTACCCGGTTGCCTGCATAGTCGATGAGTTCACCGCTGCCGGTTTTGCCATGCAGCGCATGGTACAGCGGTTGCGACAGCTTGCCGTCGAAGGGCACGTTGGCAATGAATCCCAGTCCCTCGTCGTCCTTGCGCAAAATCCGGATGACATGGCCTTCACGCATGCCAATCAGCAGTTCCTCGTCACCGCGATCAAACCGGGTGAGTACCAGGCCCTGTTCCAGCACGTTCAGGGTAATCTGAAAAATATCTTTTGCCGAAAGGCCGGGGTTGTATTCGGTTTGCGTGCGGGCCACGGATTCAATGATGTTGGCCAGCGTTTCGGTATTCTGTTTCAGGTCGCGCAGATGGTTCTGGTGAGTGGCCTGGTAAAGCAGCCACAGGCTGGCAGCAAAGGCGAGGCTGGCGATGAGGCTGATGGCCATGACCGGCCACCATACCGACTGCTTCTTTGGATGCATGCATGATCTCTTGAAAATGTTATGCCGGTTGAAGTGTAGCTACTGCAAACCGGAAATTGGCTGTTGCTGATTGCCTGTTTACTTGCTGCTGCTCTGGCGTATGGCCAGCACAATCTGGTTGCGCAGTGTTTTGATCAACCGGTAACGGTTGTCATCGGCGGGCGATACCGGCGTCAGGCTGTCCATGTACAGCAGGCCCATGGGTACATTTTTGATAACAATCGGGTAAATCAGCATGGATGTTCGGGCGTATTCATCGCGATACCACTTTGGCAG
>JAUPMA010000230.1 GCA_030836935.1 Pseudomonadota bacterium
ACAATCCCAATCCGGATGTTAAAACCTATGTGGTGGGTGACAGGAAGGAAGTGGTGTTGCAGCGTAACAAGTACGGTCACTATGTTGCCAACGGCGCCATCAATGGTCAGCCGGTGGTGTTTCTGGTGGATACCGGGGCGAGTGATGTGGCGATACCGGAAGCTGTGGCCAGACGATTGGGTCTGGAGAAAGGTTATGCCATGCAGGCGCACACCGCCAATGGTATGACCACGGCTTACAGCACCCGGCTGGATTCTGTATCACTGGGCGAAATTACGCTGACGGATATTCGCGGCAGTATTCTCGCTAACGCCGGTACGGAAGAAATCCTGCTCGGCATGACGTTTCTGAAACATCTGGAGCTGAGCCAGAAAGGCAATGAGTTAAGGATTGTTCAGTAAATAAATCTGTCCCGGAAAAGATTACTGCAGGGCTTTCGTGGTTTCATCGGCCCAGCGTATGGCTTCGAGATAGATGGACTGGAACAATTCGGGGCAAGTATCGCATTGCAGCAGTTTTTCCCAGTTGCCTTCTTCATAATGCAAAACCTGGCTGAGTATTTCGCCGTGCGCTCCGGATTGATCCAGCAGCGCCAGCCGAACAGGTGTGCTGAGAATCACCGTATCCAGCAAATCCGCCATCGGCCTGTCCATCAGCGCATCAATCACGGTAAACAACCCGATAATAAACATCTGCGGCGCAATTTCCGGTTTGCGTCTGGCTGCCAGCAGTTCGCACATTTTGCCGCGTACCATGGCCGTTACAATCAGCTCGATGGGTTTGTTGCTGACCACCCTGGACATCAGTATCAATGACAGCCAGTTGCGGACATTATTCAGGCCCAGCAATACCACTGCATCCTTGATGGAACTGATTTCCTTGCGCCGTGAAAAGGTAGCGCTGTTGATATAACGCAGCAGTTTGTAGGTGAGGCTGATGTCCTGCGACAGGATGGCTTCGATTTCACCTAGATCAACATTTGGATTTTGCAGCCTGGCCAGAAGATTCAGTACGACCAGTTTATTGGCGGGTATGTGTTTCTGGGTGATCATTTGCGGGCGGCAATAAAAATAGCCCTGGAAATAATCGAAGTTCATGCCCATGCACAACTGGTGCAGTTCCTGGGTTTCCACCTTTTCCGCCACGGTTTTCACCTTGTAGGGAGCAATCTGGTTCAGCCGCGCACGGATTTCCTCTGCGGATTTGTTCTGGATATCCAGCTTGACGAAGTCGGTTAATTCCAGAAAGGGTTTGTGTCGCGGGGTGAATTCAAAGTCATCCAGTGCAATCTGGTATCCCTGCTGTTTGAGAAACTTCAGGCCGCTGATGACTTGTGTGGTCGGGGGTACGCTTTCCAGGATTTCCAGCACGCATTGTCCCCTGAACATGGGTGTCAGGGTCTGGTTGGTAACAAAATCAGTTGGCAGGTTAACAAAAGCGAGCGCACTGCCCACAATATTTTCCAGTCCGATATGCATGAAGCTGTTGAGGATGGTATCCAGCGTTGCCTTGTTGTCATCGTCAACATCTGCTGTATTGATATGGCTGTTGCGATACAGTAACTCATAACCCAGTAACGTCTGGTCACGGCTGTAGATGGGCTGGCGGGCAATATACAAATTATCCATGGTGCAAGTCTGATCCGGTCAGTGGGTAAATGTGTCGGACATTCCGGATGATATTACATCCCGAAATCCCGGGAGGACAATATTGATGTGGAATTTGCCGGGCAATTCCGGGAGAGGGAAAAGAATCCTTGTCCGGTATGCTGGAGCCGGATCATGTAGCGGCATGAAAAAACAAGGGGCCTTGCGGCCCCTCAGGTATTACTTGGCTTTTTTGGCAGCGCGTTTTTTACGTGCTTTTTTCTTTGGCGCTGCTTTTTTAGCGGCAGCTGCCGGAGCCTGGGACTTTTCCAGTGCGGCGGCGCGTTTGCTGGCGTCGCTGACTTTTGACTGGATTGCTTTCAGGTCAGAAGTCAGTTTAGCCAGTTTGGCTTTCAGAGTGGCAAGAGGATTTTTCTTGCCAGCGGCTTTCTTGGTACGGACTGCTTTTTTACGGGCCATTTGTTTTCCTCGGTTGGTTGAAACAACGGTATTATAGTGCATTGATGAAAAAATGTTCAAAGTGATTTATTTAATTATTTAAATAATTCCGGATTTGAATGTGTTTTTGCCGGCGGATTGTATTTGATTTGTAAAAAATGCCGTCATGTTTTTATAAATGGCCGGTGGCGATGTCCCTGAATTCCGATTCAATAACAATTTCAAAGAGGTCACGGAGTGTTTTGATGCGGTTGAAATCAACCTGCAGATCATCAAAGTATTCCGCAATCATCTCCTTCAGTGCTGATTGCTGTTCGTGGTTCATGTGCAGGTCATCATGCAGGTCAAGCTCCTGCCGGATGTCATCCAGATCCATGTCGAATACGTCGGCGATGATGGAATTCAGGCTCATCGACATGATGGCTTTGACGGTATCGAGTTCGTTGTTGCCGTATTTAATGCACATATCACTTCATCCGTCTGACCAGGCCTTTGGTTAATAACATGCCGAATGACGCCGCAATTGATTTATCCAGTTCCAGGCCAATTGTGCAATGA
Source organism: Pseudomonadota bacterium (assembly GCA_030836935.1). GTDB lineage: Bacteria > Pseudomonadota > Gammaproteobacteria > SZUA-229 > SZUA-229 > JACPVK01. The sequence continues at coordinate 2,604 of JAUPMA010000230.1, forward strand.
CTGATCCGGCTGATACGGCACGGAAATGCGGGTGAGCGTTTGCCGCCGGTTACCAGATACAGTTTCAGATGGCTTCCCAGAATCAGGTTATCGAGTTTGTCCTGGCTGTATATCAGTACACCGCCAAGGCTGACATCCCGGGTTTCACCGCATAATGATTCGCCGTTTTCCGTCTCGAGTTCAACCTGTATGGCGAGACTGATACGCTCGCAGCTGCGTTTTTCTTCGTGGGTTTTATGTGTATTACCCGCTTCCATATATATCCCCTGATTAAATGCCATGCTGTTGGCATGATGATGGCTGGTTGGATTCCGGCAAATGCCGCCAGGTCATACGGTTGTGATAATCACTGCGTAAATTCTTTGGCTGGCAGGTGTGTATTACCGGGTAATTGTTTATAGAATATACGCGCTGCAAGAGCAGGTCTTGCAACACCCCAAATGACAAACGGTAAAAGGATACGGTTATGAACATGCAAGAAATCCGCGAAATCGCCAGGGTGCGTGGTATCAAAACCAGCCGGCTTTCCAAGGAAAGCATTATCCGGCAGATACAGCGCATGGAAGGCAACTTTGATTGTTTTGCCACGGCGGTTGATCGTCAATGTAACCAGACGGGTTGTTTGTGGCGGGAAGATTGTTTTGCCCTCGCGGGCAGAAAACATTCATCCTGAAGGGGAGTTCCTGACCAGGTGCAGGGAATGCACCAGATGGTTTTATGTTCCGCCTGGAATCCTGTCTTTTTTCAAATCGCAAATGGCTGAGTTAAACCGTCAGCCGGTCATGCTACCCGTTTCGGATTGTTTTCCAGCGCCTGCTGATACAGGTCCAGATATTCTTCCGCACTCTGTTGCCATGAAAAATCCTGATTCATGGCATTCACCTGCAACTGCCTCCAAACATCCGGGTTGCGGTAATACAGGAGTGCGCGTTGCAGGGTACTGATGAGTGTGGCGGGTTTGTTGTCGGTGACAATGAATCCGGTGGCGGTGTTATTGGCGAGACTGGTTTCGTTTGTATCACACACGCTGTCGGCCAGGCCGCCCACATTCCGCACAACGGGCAAGGTGCCGTAGCGCAAACTGTACAGCTGGTTCAGTCCGCAGGGTTCGAACAGCGATGGCATGAGGTATAAATCGGCGGCGGCTTCGATGCGGTGTGACAGGGTTTCATCGTAACCGATGCGGACATGTATTTTATCCGGGTAATGTTTTGCCCACTCGGTGAGTGCATTCTGGTAATAGGCCAGGCCGTTGCCGAGAAATACGATTTGCAGCGGCCATTGCACCAGTTCGTGCAGGGCGCCCAGTACGGTATCAAATCCTTTTTGTTCAACCATGCGGCTGATCATGCCGATCATCGGGATGCTGGCATCAACCGGCAGTCTGAGTGCTGTTTGCAATTCGGTTTTGTTGAGTGTTTTGTTTTTCAGCGTGCGCGGACTGTAGCGGTATTGAATGTGCAGGTCGTTGCCCGGATTCCAGATGTCGTGATCGATGCCATTGAGTATGCCGCTGAGGCGATCGCTGCGGTGGCGCAATAATCCATCGAGGCCATAACCGAATTCCGGTTGCTGGATTTCGTGTGCGTAAGTGGGGCTGACCGTGTTGATGTAATCCGAGTATGCCAATCCACCTTTGAGAAATGAAAACTGGTCGTAAAATTCCACGCCTCCGGGATGCCATAACACATGCGGCAGGCCGAGAGTGAAAAAGGTTTGTTTGTCGAACAACCCCTGATACGCCATGTTGTGAATGGTGAACACGGTGGCCGGGCGTTGCGCATAACAATCAAGCAGTGCCGGTACCAGTGCGGTTTGCCAGTCGTTGCAGTGTACAAGGTCGGCATGCCAGCCGATGTTGCAGCGGTTGAGTGCGATATCCACCGCCACCTGGCAAAACAGCGCGAAACGAAATGCGTTGTCGTGCCAGTCGTGTCCATCGGCAGCGATATAGGGATTGCCGGGGCGATCAAATGCAGCAGGGCAATCCACCAGCCAGGTTTTGACGCGCGTGCCGGGCAACAGGGTTTCGACAATGCGGATTCTCTGGCCGTAATGAAATGTTTCGGCCACAACGTGCGGCTGTTTGATTTGCGCCAGCACGCTGCGATAGCCGGGCAGCAATAAGCGCACATCCTGTTTTCGTTTTTGCAGTGCCCGTGGCAGACTGCCGGCGACATCGCCAAGGCCGCCGGTTTTGATGAGAGGGAAGGCTTCGCTGGAAACAAATAAAATTTTATTCATGCTTATCAGAAGAATCAGGCGATGGATTTTGACACAGAGGCACAGAGGTAATGCCTGTATGTAGAAATTCCAGCCTGATATGTTTGTGAGATGTTAGTGGGGAACATACAAAAAATCTCTGTTTCTCTGCGTCTCTGTGTCAAATCTTTTCAGCCAAGTTTCAACACCACACCCGCCAGCGGTGGCAATGTCAGTTCCAGTGAACAGGGCCGGTTCATCCAGGCAATATCCTGCGTATATAAATCACCGCCATTACCCAGGTTGCTGCCGGCATAGTAGGCGGAATCGGAATTGATGATTTCCCTGTAATGCCCGGCATGGGGTACGCCAACGCGGTATTTGTAACGCGGCACCGGGGTGAAATTTAATATCACCACCAGCGTTTCGCCATTGCCCTGGCGCAAATAGGAGAGCACGGACTGATCGGTATCGTTGCAATCAATCCATTCAAATCCGGCGGATTCAAAATCGTGGCGGTGCAGGGCGGGATAATTCCGGTAGTGTTTGTTCAAATCGCCGACGAGTTTTTGCACGCCCTGATGCGGCGCGTATTCGAGTACATACCAGTCGAGTGTGGTGGCGTGATTCCATTCGCTGCCCTGCGCAAACTCGCAGCCCATGAACAACAGTTTTTTGCCGGGGTAGGTGAACATATAGGTGTAGAGCAAGCGCAAATTGGCAAAGCGCTGCCATTCATCACCGGGCATTTTGTACAGCATGGAACCTTTGCCGTGTACCACTTCATCATGCGAAAACGGCAGGATGAAATTTTCGGTGAATAAATACAGCAAGCCAAAGGTGAGCTGGTTGTGATGATAATGGCGGTAGATGGGCGGTTTGCTCATGTAAC
>JAUPMA010000231.1 GCA_030836935.1 Pseudomonadota bacterium
CGAATCCGGTATTTTTATTATTCGCAATGCAGCATTCAGCGCGGCGTATCCGTGGAATCTGGTATTTCTCGGCAACAAAATCGATCAGCAAACCGGCGCCAAAACCTTCGCCAATTTTGACAGTGAATACTGGCTGCCCGAACGTTACCTGGAAGGAGGCCGGCCCGAGGTCATCAAACCGGAAGCCACGTGGGTAGCTGTGTGGCGGGGGAAAATTACCTACATTGCGCTATTTACGCTGACATTGCTGGCAGCCGTGTTCTTTCATGCCAAGCGCGATATTTTTGTACGTCGATCCAATCATCGCCACAAACCCTGGGTAAAAATTCCCAAATACCTGTTCTGGCTAACCGGCATTGGTTTCTTCGGTTTTGTACTGATGGCACAACCCAGCATCACCCATGTGCTGACGTGGGTACATTCGCTGGCATTTCACTGGCAATGGGAATTATTCCTCTCCGATCCGTTTATTTTCATTTTCTGGTGGTTCATTCTTTTCACCGTCATCATCTGGGGACGCGGTTTATTTTGCGGCTGGCTCTGCCCTTACGGCTCCATGACTGAACTGCTGTACAAGGCCGTTCATGCCACTCCGTTGCGGCGTTTCCAGTTCAGTTTGCCGATGTCCGTGCACAACCAATTGCGCTGGCTGAAATACGCCATTTTCTTCGCATTGCTGGCTGTATCGTTTTACGACATGGGCGTAGCCGAAAAACTGGCTGAAGTGGAACCTTTCAAATCCACTTTCCTGGTAAGCATCTGGGATCGCGCCTGGCCGTTCATTGCATACTGGTGCGCACTGTTGCTGGCCTCCGCTTTCATTGAACGGCCATTCTGCAAGTATCTGTGTCCGCTGGGTGCCGCACTGGCCATACCCACCACCTTCCGGCGCATCGGCCTGAAGCGCAAACAGGAATGCACAACCTGCACTGCCTGCGCCCGGGGTTGCGGCTCGCTGGCCATCGACAAACAGGGCAACATCGATCAGCGTGAATGCCTGCTGTGTCTCGACTGCATGGTGCTTTATTACGATGATCACGCCTGCCCGCCGCTGTCGGGCGAACGCAAACGTCGCAGCAAGGCCGGCTTGCCACTGACTCCCATCAATGCCCAGGGTTATTTCATACCGGTAGAAAACATTGGCCAGATGAAATAAACCGGGTCGGCGAAAGCATACAAATACAGAAAAGACTTGCCACAGAGACACAGAGATCGCGAAGAACAGCAAAAATCTTCTGTGTACTCTTGCCCCGGTGGCATACGTTTTTTCTCACACAACAATTCCGGCACAATATTGACAAGGTAGCCATGAATTTTATTGCCCGACTCTGCATTGCATTGTGGATGCCAGTCGCCCTGTCAGCCGAACTTCTGGTGCAACCGGGTGATGATCTGGCGGCCGTTATTGCCAAGGCCGGAGTCGGTGATACGGTAACTGTTGAACGCGGCCACTATCCATCACAACTGGTCATTGACAAACCGATCCATCTCAAGGGTCTTAACCATCCAACCCTGGATGGTGAATTCAGCAACGATGTCATCCGTATCCGTTCGCCGGATGTAATCATTGAAGGATTCATTATCCGCAACAGCGGCAACGATCTCACCGCACAAAATGCCGGCATATACCTGCAACCGGGCGCCGATCACGCCATCATTCGTAACAACGTCATCAATTACACGCTATTCGGTTTGTGGATTGAGAAATGCAATAACGTACAGGTGATCAACAACAACATTACCGGCATGCGTGATCTGGCTTCTGCACAGCGCGGCAATGGCATCCTGCTGTACAACAGCCACCATGCACAGATTATTGATAACCATATCAGCTTCGCACGCGACGGAATTTATGTTGATATTTCCCACCATGCTGTTTTCCGTAGCAACCGCATGCATCATTTGCGCTATGGCACGCATTACATGAATTCGCACGATAATTTATGGGAAAATAACCAGACCTATCATAACCGTGGCGGACTGGCACTGATGGAAGTGCGCCGCCAGACCGTACGCAACAATCAGGCCTGGGGCAATACGGATCACGGCATCATGCTGCGCACAATCCAGGATTCACTAATCGAAAACAATGTCGTCGCCGGCAATGGCCGCGGTTTTTTTATTTACGATGCCGAATACAACACCCTGCTCAACAATCTGATTATCAACAATCGCACCGGTGTTCACCTCTGGGCCGGCTCCTATCGCAACCAGGTGGAAGGCAACGACTTGATCAATAACCGCCAGCAAATCAAATATGTCGCCAGCCGCGATGAATACTGGGGCGTAAAAACCGGCAATTACTGGAGCAATTATGTTGGCTGGGATCGCAATGGTGACGGTATCGGCGATGTAGCCTATGAAGCCAACGACCTGGTGGATCACCTCACCTGGAAATATCCGGCTGCCAAATTATTATTGAACAGCCCGGCCGTGCAAACCCTGCGACTGGTATCCGCACAATTTCCATTATTGCGCAGCACCAGCATTGTTGATAAAAATCCGCGGATGCAACCTTTTAACCTGCAATGGAGTTTCTGGCTTGAGCACTAATGCCAACCCAAATACCAATGTGATTGAAATTGATCAGGTCAGCCGTTATTACGGCGAAGTGCTGGCCGTGGACAATATCTCTTTCAATATTGAGCGTGGCGAAACCCTGGGCCTGATTGGCCACAACGGAGCCGGCAAAAGCACACTGTTCAAGATGATGCTGGGATTAATTCCGGTATCCGCCGGTAACATACGCATCAACAATACACTGCTGCATGGCATTGCCTTTCGCGAATTGCGCCGCGGCATCGGTTATTTGCCGGAAAATGTTGTGTTCTATGACAATCTGACCGGCTTGGAAACATTGCAGTTTTTTGCATCACTGAAAGGCTGCGCGGCAACGGAATGCTTGCCGCTGCTGGATAAAGTGGGATTGAATCATGCCGCCAACCGTCTCGTCAGCGGCTATTCCAAAGGCATGCGTCAACGCCTGGGTTTTGCACAGGCCCTGCTTGGCAAACCGAAAATCTTATTTCTGGATGAACCTACCAACGGTCTTGATCCGGAAGCAATTCGCGAGTTTTACCAGATATTGCAACACCTCAACCAGCAAGGCGTAACAGTAATTATTACTTCGCACATCCTTTCTGAAATCCAGCAACGCGTGCAACGCCTGGCGGTGATGCGCAACGGCAAACTGCATGCGCTGGGCACAGTTCAGTCCTTGCGCGAATCAGTAGACCTGCCATTGGTAATACAGCTGCGCTGGCATCAGCAAATCAATGCCGGGGAAATCCTGCGCGACATTCCGCACGAATACAAACTCATCAATCATCACAGTAGCGAAATCCAGATACAGCGGCGCTGGAAAATGGAATTATTACGGCGACTGGCCACGCAAACCGGCATTGAAGATGTAGTGGTACACGAACCAACACTGGAAGATATTTTTCTGGGTTATGCAGGATAAATTCATGGCTCACATCGAAATCAGACAAATCCGTATTCTCGCCGCCAAGGAATTTCGCGACCGCCTCCGCAATCGCTGGGTCATTGCCGTCGCCATTATTTTTACCCTGTTTGCACTGGCAATCAGTTATTTTGGTTCGGCGCAGCAAGGATCGGTTGGCCCCGGCAGCATCGAAATCACCATTGCCAGTCTGGTCAGCCTGGTTATTTACCTGATTCCACTGATTGCCCTGATGCTCGGCTATGATGCCGTAGTCGGCGAGCGCGAACGCGGTTCGCTTGATTTATTGCTGTCACTGCCCATTACCCGTCTTGAATTATTACTGGGAAAATTTTCCGGTTTATCTGCGGCTTTCGCTGTCGCCACCCTCGCCGGATTCGGTTTTGCTGGATTGCTATTGCTCTGGCATTTTGACATGACAGCGTTATATCACTATGCCGGTTTCATGCTGAGTGCCATGCTGCTTGGCATGGTGTTTCTCAGTCTTGCCGTAATGGTATCGGTAATATCCAGAGACCGTGCCCGCGCCAGCGGGGCAGCAATTGCCGTATGGTTTTTGTTTGTTCTGGTGTTTGATCTTGCCCTGCTTGGCATACTGGTTTTATCCGGTGGTGAATTTGGCGAAAAACTGTTGCCACTATTGTTACTGCTTAATCCGGCCGATATTTTCCGGCTGCTGAATATTTTCAATATGGATGACATCCGGACACTCTATGGACTGGCTACCATCTTTCCTGACAACCTGTCCAATCCATGGCTGCTCGGCAGCATGATGCTGGGCTGGATCATCACACCTTTGTTAATTGCTTTATGGAGATTCAAATGAA
>JAUPMA010000232.1 GCA_030836935.1 Pseudomonadota bacterium
ATGTCAGATTTGCGTGAATCCGGCGCCATCGAACAGGATGCCGACCTGATTGTCTTCATTTACCGCGACGAAGTGTACAACGCTGAAAGCCCCGACAAGGGTACGGCGGAAATCATCATCGGCAAACAGCGTAACGGCCCTATCTGCAAAAGCCGGTTGACCTTCCTTGGCCAGTACACAAAGTTTGAAAATTTCATTCCTGACAGTTATGCGGCTGAAGGTTTTGAGTGATCAGGCAGGCGCAGGCGAGTATCGATTATCCGGCGCTGGCGCATAACTTCCAGCGTGTCCGCCAACTGGCACCCCATAGCCGCATCATGGCGGTGATCAAGGCGGATGCCTACGGTCACGGTATGGTCGGTGTGGCGAAACATTTGCCGCAGGCCGATGCCTTTGCCGTAGCTTGCCTTGCCGAGGCGACGGCGCTGCGCCAGGCCGGTATTACCCAGCCCATCACCGTGTTGCAGGGCTTTCAGCATCGCGACGAACTGGCGCAGTATGCAGCGATGAATCTGCGTCCGGTGGTGCATCAGGTGTGGCAGGTGTCAGCACTTGAATCGTTCGTCGGCAAAATTTCGCCCTGGCTCAAGATCAATACCGGTATGGGCCGGTTAGGTGTGGCGCTGGAACAGGCGGTGCCCTTGTGGTCGCGACTGAAAGCCTGCGAGTCGGCCGTTGAATGCGGGCTGATGAGTCACTTTGCCAATGCCGATGAACCCGGTCATATCATCAATCAGCAACAAATCTCCGCCATGCGCGAACTGGCGCAACACTTGTCGGCACCGCTGAGCATGGCCAACTCCGGTGGCCTGGTTAATTTTCCCGAAATCCAGGCCGACTGGGTGCGCCCCGGCATCATGTTGTATGGCTCATCACCGACGCGCAAACACACCGCGGCGGAACTTGATTTGCGCGCGGTGATGAAAGTATCCACGCAACTCATTGCCATCAACTGGCTGCGTGCCGGTGAGCATATTGGCTATGGCAGTTTATGGCATTGCCCGGAAGACATGCCGGTAGGTGTGGCCGCGATCGGTTATGGCGACGGTTATCCGCGACATGCACGCAGCGGCACACCGGTGCTGGTGAATGAACAGCGCACGCAAATTCTTGGCCGCGTTTCCATGGATTCCATCGTGATTGATTTGCGTGGTTTGATGCGGCCTGCTGTGGGTGATGAAGTAGTGTTGTGGAGTAATGAATTATCAGTGGATGAAATTGCGCAGCATGCGGAAACCATTTCCTATGAATTGCTGTGCAATATGAAAGGTTGTGTGGCGCCGGGCTGATATAAAAATTTGGCGTCCTCGGCAGGAATCGAACCTGCATCTGGCCCTTAGGAGGGGCCTGTTCTATCCATTGAACTACGGGGACGAAATAACAGGGTTAAAGTTTAAGGTTTAAAGTGAAAAGGTAAAAGCTTTTCCTTGCTGTTTTTTTAACCTTAACCTTTGTGCTCAGATTAATAAATGTTCCAGAATGCGTTCGTAAATCTCCGATAATTTATCCAGATCTGCTACCGCAACATGTTCATCAATCTGGTGAATGGTTGCATTCAGCGGGCCGAGTTCAATAACCTGCGCGCCGGTTGGCGCGATAAAACGTCCGTCTGATGTGCCACCCGCTGTGGATAATTGTGTTTCATATCCGCAGATTTCCCTGATGGCTTTTTGCGTGGCCGCTACCAGTTCGCCGCGCGATGTTAAAAACGGTTTGCCGGAGAGATTCCATTGCAAGTCATATTTGAGCTGATGCCTGTCCAGAATTGCTTCAATGCGTGTGCGCAAAATCCGGTCGTCCACCTCAGTTGAATAGCGCAGGTTGAACAGCACCTGCAATTCACCGGGGATTACATTGGTGGCGCCGGTACCGGAATTGATGTTGGAAATCTGGAAAGTGGTTTTCGGAAAAAATTCATTGCCGTTATCCCAGACTGTTGTCACGAGTTCAGCCAGGGCTGGTGCGGCGCGATGGATCGGATTATCTGCCAGATGCGGGTAGGCAACATGTCCCTGTTTGCCGCGCACCGTGAGCGTTCCGGAAAGTGATCCGCGACGGCCATTTTTTACCACATCACCGAGTTTGTGATCACTGGATGGTTCGCCTACCAGGCACCAGTCGATTTTTTCGTTGCATTGCTGCAAATGTTCAACCACTTTTACCGTGCCGTTAACGGATGGACCTTCCTCGTCACTGGTAATGAGAAAGGCGATTGATCCCTTGTGGTTTGGGTGTTTTGCAATAAAACGTTCGGTGGCAGTCATCATGGCAGCAATGCTGCCTTTCATATCGGCTGCGCCGCGGCCATAAAGATTGCCGTTGCGAATCTCGGGCCGGAAAGGATCGCTGGACCATTTCGCCAGCGGGCCAGTCGGCACAACATCTGTATGGCCGGCAAACACAAACAGCGGTGCTGATTTGCCGCGGCGTGACCAGAGATTATCTACATCTTCAAAACGCAGATGCTCGTTATTGAAACCCAGTGTCTGCAACCGTTTGGCCATGATGTTCTGGCAGTTGTGATCTTCGGGGGTGACGGACGGTTTTGAAATCAGCTCGATGGCAATATCTAGTGTTTCTGACATGAGAATGACGTGTGTTGTTCGGGAAGCAGGATTATACACGCATGCAAGATGGAATCATCCCTTGTCACCATGAATGGCGTTGTACATGGCCAGATATTCTTTTTCCATGGAAGAAAACTCATCCTGTAATTTGGCGAAAGCCACATCTTTCTTGATGAGCTCTTCTTCCAGTTTTTTAATCTGGATTTTCATATCCAGCATTTCGTTTGCTCCTTCAGATGATGCAAGCAGTCGCTCATTTTCTTCTTCGAGAATGGTAATGCAGCTCATCATTTCTCTGCTGCTATGGGCAAAGTCCTTGAGGGTACTCTTGATTTTATCTGCATGCTCGGTATCAATCGTCAGCTCATCAATGATTTTGGTAAGTATCGCTATTTGTTCTTCTTGTTTCTTAAGCATTTGACGCATGCTTTGTATGTCAACTGCGGCATTGTCATCTGTCTTTTGTTCACTTGCAGTTGCTTCGCTGGCCTCATGTTTATGTAGTTCTTCCTGTAAACGGGTGTTTTCCAGTTCGAGAACTTCCATGCATGTTTTGGAATCGCGCAGCTGGCGCTCAAAATTACTGGTTTGTGTACGCAGCTCTGTCATCGCTTCGCTGTTTTCTGTTGTCAGCTGTTCTGTTTCGGCCTGTTTCAGTGCTTTCATCATGCCACTGAGAGTATTTTCCTGGTCAAAAATAATATCCTTCAGGCGGTTGACTTCGCCGTCAATTTTCTTGCCTTGAATCTCGACATAAAAAACCTTTTCTTCCAGTTCCTTTTTGTGTACAACGGTTTCATCGTGAATGATTTCTGTTTTGTGTTCAATGGTTCTGAAATGATCATAGATATGATCCATGCCATCGTATATCTTTTGCCAAAAATTAATGTCATTATCGGCTTGCTCTGCGGCATGGCGTTCCATGTCCAGAAATTCACCGCGCATCTTAAGTAACTTGCTGTGTTTTTCGCTTGATATGTCATCCGGGGTGGGTGATGTTTTGTCGTGTTCTCTGCGGTTGTCAATTGTTACCTGATTTGTGTTCTTCATAATCTCGGTGTCGAGATGTTCAATATAACTGCTGCCGATATTGACGGGATAATTATCACTTGTCGTAACTGATGGTGTTGTCTTTCTGTTAGCAAGTCGATAAGCCGTAACGCCTAATACAATGCTCAATACAAGTAATATCAGTATTGATTCGGCAATAAACAGAATGTAGATAAATGGTATATACATGAGCTTGTGACTTGTTCCGGCTATTGTTTATTCTGCTCTGACCTGTTTCTTCTTGAGCGCAAGAAAAAGTAGGCATTAACTCCAATAAGCATTAATACGATATTTATCGCTGCAAATATCATAACCGCCTGGAATATATCTGTTTCTTCTTGCGGTGGTTCTGTGACAGGTTTTTCTGGTTCCGGTGCTACTGGTGCTTCAATTGCTGCCGGGATTGCGGCAGGTTTTGGCGGTTCTTGAATTGGCAAGGTTGAACGAAATGAAAAAATCTGCTGTCGTTGAAAGGTTTTGGAAGATGCGGTAACGGTGGCCGCATATATACCATTTTGTGTTGGTTTGAATCGGGTAATGAACTGTCCTTCCGGACTGACTTCCTGGAAAGACAGTTTATCAATGGTGCCATCCGGGTGTTCAACCTCGAGGCCAACTTCCATGCTTTTCAATAATTCTTTTTCCGCCACTATTTCATCATTTTTCTTGAACCAGGCAGTGATGTCCAATGACTGGGCGCCCTGTTCAGTGCTGAATGCAAAGCGGGTGCGTAATTCAATATCAGCGACAATGTAGGCTTTGTTGTCATTGTCGCTAAACAGAATTTTCCAGTTGCCGATTTCGGGCTTGCTGATGGTAATCATGTCAAAACTGGCAGATTCAAACCATTGTATGGATTCTTTTGTCGTCTGTGCGTTGTAACGCACCATGCCGGGTGATTCGAGAAAGATTTTGCTTTGTTCGGTTTTTTTATTGGCGAGAATGGTGATTTCACGAATGCTGGCATCAACCACAAACTGATTTTCAGTCAGTGGCAGCATGTTGGGTTCCTTGCTTTGTTCAAAAATCCGGGTGAATGCCTTGTGAAGTGCGTCATCGGATGCAGCCAGTGCATAACGGCCATCGCTGGCGTCAGCAATCTGTTGCAGCAGTTCCTGATCGGATTGTTGGGTAAAGGCAATACTGTAGATTTTTATTTTGTGCAGTTTGACCTGTGGCATCAGGTCATCCATGATTTTTTTGCGCAATTCAGCTGACTGTGCAGCATCACCGGTATCCATCTTGCCGTCTGACATCAATACCATGACAGGGTCACGTCCTTTTGCATCGCTGTCCTTGAGTAATTCGATGCCGCGTGCAATGGCAGCATGGATATTGGTGTAAACGCCTTTGGAGGAAATTTTATCGGTCGCCTGTATGGCGCGTGATTTATTGGATCGGGAGTCGAGTGCTGTGAGCCAGGTAATGGGGTAGGCGTTGTCGCTGAAACTCATGACAGCCACCTGATCCTGTTTGCCAAGCAGGGTAATGAACAGTTTGGCAGCCGGTTTGCGCAGTTCCCTGGGGTCAGTCGCTTTCATGCTGCCGGAGCTGTCCATGATGAGGATGGCATCGACCGGGCGTTTTTCATCGGCTCCGGCCGCGGGCAGGTTAAAACCGGCAAACAGTACCAGCAGCAGGGCACCAGCTAATTTTGTCATGGTATCGCCTTGTTGGGCTTGCACCGTCACTCGATGCGAGTTCAGTTTAAGAAGTCAACCTAAGTTACTATTTTTATTGTAGTAGAGATGCTGATTCTGGCAAGTTTTGCCGGCAGTTAAAGTCATCGGGATGCTTGGCTGGCTGACACGGCAAGAGTATTATCCGCAGCACTCGCGACTACCCCGGTAACTGTAGCCAAGGTCATCATGAATCCAAACTTTCTTGAATTTGAACAGCCCATTGCCGAACTCGAAGCCAAAATCGAGGAGCTGCGATATGTCGGTGACGACAGCGAAGTAAACATCAGTGACGAAATAGGACGGCTGCAGGACAAATGCCGGAGCCTGACCGATACCATTTTCAGCAAGCTTACGCCCTGGCAGACATCGCAACTGGCGCGTCATCCGCAGCGGCCCTATACGCTGGATTACATTGACAGGATTTTTACTGATTTCCAGGAGTTGCACGGTGATCGTGTCTTTTCTGACGATAACGCCATTGTTGGCGGTCTGGCACGGCTCGATGGCCGTTCGGTAATGGTAATTGGCCATCAGAAGGGCCGTGATACCAAGGAAAAGATCCGCCGCAATTTCGGCATGCCACGCCCGGAGGGTTATCGCAAGGCGTTGCGGCTGATGAAAATGGCCGAGCGCTTCAATATTCCGGTGCTGACTTTTATTGATACCCCGGGTGCCTATCCTGGCATCGGTGCAGAAGAACGCGGCCAGTCCGAAGCCATTGCACGCAACCTGTTTGAAATGGCTTCCCTGAAAACGCCCATTATCTGCACTGTAATCGGCGAAGGTGGATCAGGCGGTGCTCTGGCTATTGGTGTGGGTGACCGGGTAATGATGCTCAAATACAGCACTTATTCGGTAATTTCACCTGAAGGTTGCGCATCCATTTTATGGAAGAGTGCCGACAAGGCGCAGGATGCAGCCGAAGCACTGGGTATCACTTCGGGCCGTCTGAAAGAACTGGGTCTGATTGACCAGATCATTGATGAGCCGGCCGGCAGTGCCTACCGTGATATTGAAGTGGCGGCACGCAATATTCGCACAACCCTGATCGACAGCCTGGAAAATCTCGAAAAAATGAGTCTCGACAAGTTGCTGGATGTGCGTTACCAACGGCTCATGAGTTATGGAAAATTCATTGAAGCCTGATGCAGCACATTTATTAACGATTCTTCAGCGGGTTCCTGCATTCTCTTCAATCAAAACCTGGTGGCTGGCCTACAGCGGCGGTGTCGATTCACGGG
>JAUPMA010000233.1 GCA_030836935.1 Pseudomonadota bacterium
ATCTGTGAGACCGGAAATTACGATGCTGTCTTGCAGGCTCATGCGTGACCTGCCTTGGGTGACTGGGCAATGATTTGCAGGCATTTGCGGATATCTGCCGCCATCTGGCCACCCGTCTGGTAACGTTTTTCGGCATCCTTGACCAGAGTGCGATTGATTACCACGGTTATGCAGCGCGGCAATTCCGGACGCAGGGTGTCGGGTGCCGGGTGCTCTTCATTGGCGATCTTGTACATCAGTGTGGCCATGGAATCGCCCTGAAAAGGCAGGCGGCCAGTGACCATCTGGAACAGCATTACGCCCAGCGAGAACAGGTCGGAGCGGCCATCCACCTTTTTGCCTGCCAGCTGTTCCGGTGACATATAGGAAGGTGTGCCGAGCACCATGCCGGTTTTGGTTTTGCTGGAATCGGTGATGCGGGCAATACCGAAGTCGGTGAGCTTGAGCGTGTCCGTTTGCGGCTCGTACATGATGTTGGCGGGTTTGATGTCGCGGTGTACCACGTTGTGGGAATGGGCGTAATCCAGTGCTTCGGCGGCACGCGCCACAATGCTCAGTACCTTTTCTACCGGCAGCAGGGAATCAGGTTTTACATGGCCGGTGAGATCCTTGCCCTTGAGAAATTCCATGGCAATGTAGGCGAGATCATGTTCTTCGCCGGCATCGTAAATGGTGACGATGTTGGGATGGTTCAGGCGGCCGGCGGTTTCGGCTTCGCGGAAGAAACGGTCTTTCACATCCTTCAGTTCATCGCCTTCAAATTCCTGCGACAGGGCCATGGTCTTGATGGCCACCACGCGGCTGATTTTCGGATCCTTGCCCAGATACACGGCACCCATGGCACCTTTGCCCAGTTCTTTTTCAATCTGGTAGCGGCCCAGCATGGGTTTTTCCACACCGTCCTTGTTCAGTACCAGCGTGCCGCCGGGACTTGATGAAGCACCACCCAGAATGACGGTTTCTTCCATTGCCTGCGAGCGCTTGGTGCGCTGTTCAATATCGCGGAATTTTGGATCCTGCTCCTTGATGATGGCGTAGACAGATCCTGCCTTGTGGAACTGGCGCTTGCGTTCAAAATCCAGCGCCAGGTTGTAGAGCAGTTCCAGTGATTCCTTGCCTGGCGGCAGGCGGCGGAATTTTTCAAATGCGGCATCCAGCTGACCCTGGCCTTGCAGTGACAGGCCGAGCATGCGGTTGCTCTCGGCCGATTCCACATCCAGCTGGGCCTTGCCTTTTTCAGTGAGCAGATAGCGCTTGGTAGTAATGGTGGCGTGCCCGGCGATCAGCAATATGGCAGGCGTCATGAGTTGCAGCCACATGCCCTGCTGTGTCATCAGTACATAGTGAGTGATGCCAAGTGCAGCGAGCAGGCTGACGGTAATAAATGAGGAAGCGCCAGCCTTGAGGCGGGGCAGCAACAGCATGATGTAGAGGGTCAGCACCAGCAAAATACCTGCGCGTGCCAGCAGCGACCATTCCGGTTCGATAAAAAAGTCTTCGTTGAGAATGCTGGAAATGGAATGTGCCAGCGTCAGTACCGGTGCCATGTTGGCATCCACCGGCGTTACCATGGAATCACCGACGCCGGTGGCGGTGGCGCCGATCAGCACGATTTTTCCCTTGTATTTGTCAACCGGGATTTTGCCCTGGAGTACGTCATAGAACGAATCCACCGGGAATGCCGGGCTGCCGCCATCCGGGCTGTAGAAAAAAGTGTTCATGCGCAGGTTTGAATCCGTGCGGATATGAAGTTTGCCGAGCTGTACGCCGCTGCCGGTAATCTGGATATCACCGGGGCCGAGGTTCAGGCTGCGGGCGGCAATGAGCAGCGATTGCGATGGATAGAACTCGCCGAAGTAATCAATGATCAGTGGTTCGGCGCGGATGCCGCCATCCACATCCGGGTCAGAGGCGAGCGCACCTATGCCATAGGCATGGGGGCCGATTTCTGCAATCGGAATCAGCGATTCGGCCGCCGGCAGGGGCAGGTAATCATTGAAGTTGGCAGCCGTGTTGATGTTTTGCAAACGGTAACGCTGCACATATTCCGGCAAATCGGTGTCTGGCCGGCCCAGTGGATTGCCGATGGAAAAATGCATGGCCAGGACAACGTTTTTAGTGTCTTGCAGGCTCTGCGCCAGAATGCTGTCAGAACTGAGTTCGGTTTCGGCCTGCATCAGTTTTTCGCCCAGCAGGCCAAGGTCGGTTTCGAGCATGGGATCGTTGTGGCTGGCGGACAGGCTGCTGTTGGTATAAAAATCAATCAGCAACTTGATGTGTTTCAGGCCGGGGTCAATTTGCGGTTCGACGAAGAAGGTGGTTTGACCGATGATCTTGGCGCCACCCTGTTTCAGCAAGTCATGCATTTTTGCGTGAATGTCGCGCGACCAGGGCCAGCGACCGATGTTGGCGATGCTGACATCATCAATGGCGACGACGGCGATTTTATCGCTGGGGATATTGCTGGAGGCGCGTACACCAAAATCGTAGGCGCTGCGCTCAATGCTGCTGAAGGCGCCGAAATAACCGAGTATCAATACAGCCGTCGTAACAGCCATCCCGGCGAACCAGTCGCGCGTCAGCAAACCTTGTTTCATTCCATCCCCCGAGTCGTGTTTTTATGTCCCTCTACAGGATAGCAGCTGTATTTGCAAAGTCATTACATCCTGAAAGCAGCAGTTGGCCGCTTTAAAGTGAATTTAATGTATTGCTTTGTAATGAGTTTTCACCATGGCATCCTTTCGCGCATTCAACGGCTGTTTTCAGGTTTAGCGTAACTGCGGTTTCATGTCCTGTTCCATCAGCAGATTGGCCATGGTGACACCAACGTCTCTGGAAAACTGGCTGAAGAAATCCGGGCGCACGGTGTAATCCACAATATCTTCGGCGTGCAGCACTTCGCGGGCGACATAACTGGCGCTGGCCAGCTCATCCACCAGACCGATTTCCACACCTTGATCGCCGGTCCAGATCAGGCCGCTGAATAATCCGTCCACTTCCTTCAGCTTTTCGCCACGGCCTTTTTTGACGGCCTGGATAAACTGGTTGTGAATATCGTCAAGCAAGGTTTGTAAATGTTTATTGATCTCCGGATTGCTGGGTGCAAACGGATCCAGCAGAGCCTTGTTTTCGCCAGCCGTCAGCGTGCGGCGTTCAATGCCGAGTTTTTTCATGGCTTCGACAAAACCGAAGTTATCCATGCGCACACCAATCGAGCCAACAATACTGGCCTGATCGGCGTAAATTTTTTCCGCCGCAGAGGCCACGTAGTAACCGCCGGACGCACAAATATCGGTGATCACCACATACAGTGGAATGCCGGGATGTTCCTTGCGCAGACGCAAAATTTCGTTGTAGATATAACCCGATTGCACCGGGCTGCCACCGGGGCTGTTGATGCGCAAAATAACACCGGCAGTTTTTTTATCCTCGAATGCAGCACGCAAACCGGACACTACATTGTCGGCACTGGCATCGGCCTCAGCCATGATGATGCCGTTCAGTTCAACCAGCGCCGTATGTTTGTCACCATGTCTGGCCGCCGCGTGACGACTGTCGCTGATCATCGGCATGAACAGCAGCAAACCGATCAATAAATAGGCAAAGCCCAGCAGCTTGAAAAAAATTCCCCAGCGCCGTGCGCGGCGTTGTTCTTTCAGACCTTCGAGGGCGATTTTTTCCAGCGTTTCGCGTTCCCAGTTGTCACTCATGATTTGATTCCTGTTGATTGGAGGTGGCAAGTATAAAGTTTAAAGTTGCAAGGAAAAGCATTTATTCCGGGTGAATCTTTCTTTAATTCGTGGGGTGGCATCGCCCACTATTTAATCGGTGGGCGGTGCCACCCTGCAAATATATTTCGCGATTCAAAATCGCCGTAAAAAATTCGGTAAGTGCGTAATATCATGCAAGCAATCTACAGGTTGATGTTTCATTAATCGCTCCACAGAATGCACACCATAACTCACAGCCAGTGCATCCATGCCGATGTTGTGTGCCATTTCCATATCGTATTCGGTGTCGCCAATCATCAGAGCTTCGCGGGCATGCAAACCCAGCTGATCCAGAATTTCTTCCAGCATTTGCGGATGCGGTTTGGAACGGGTTTCCGAAGCGCAGCGGGTAACATGAAAGCGTTGTTGCAAGTTAGTTTGCTGCAACACCTGATTCAATCCTTCACGGCCCTTTCCCGTGGCAATGGCCAGCCAGTAACCGTCAGTTTCCAGTGTTTGCAGCATGTCAGTTACGCCGGCAAATAAAGCCGAAGGCGTGGTGCTGGTTTGCAGGTAGCGCAAGCGATATTCCGCCGCCAGTTGTTCAATCATGTCAGCGGATTGCGCCGGATGCAGGGCATGCAAGGCTTCGCGCAAACCCAGACCGATTACATTCTTGTAAACCTCGTCATGCTGATCGCTCAAGCCATGATGCAAACTGGCTTCACGCAAACAGGCCTCAATGCGCGCTTCGGAATCCATCAGCGTGCCGTCCCAGTCAAAAATCAACGCTTTCCATGGCCGGTTCATCTTCACATTCATGTGGACTCCAGCAAATCCATGGCGCGTTGCCAGTCGGCATCCACCGGTGCAGTGATGGTGTAGTTTTTGTCGAGTTTGAAACGAAGTTGCCAGGCATGCAGAAACATGCGTTTCAAACCCTGTTCTTTCAGATAACGGTTGAAACCTTCATCACCGTATTTGCTGTCACCGGCTACCGGATGGCCAACATGGGCAGCGTGAACGCGGATTTGATGGGTGCGGCCGGTTTGCAGATGGATTTCCATCAGTGTGGCAGTTTCATAATAGGCCTGGGGAATGAACAGGCTGCGCGATTCCTTGCCTTCCTTATGATCCACAACCACCATGCTTTCGCCACCCTGCATGCTGTTTTTGCGCAGCGGTACATCAATCAGTCGCTCGCCACCCTGCCAGCGGTCGACCAGAATGGCCTGATAGATTTTTTGCATCTGATGTTCGTTGCGAAACAGTTCGTGCAAGCGCATTAGGGTAGGGCGGGTTTTGGCAAACAGCAGCACGCCGCTGGTATCGCGATCGAGGCGATGCGCCAGTTCCAGCATGTCGTCATCAGGGCGCAACTGGCGCAGCACTTCAATGGCGCCGAAGCGGATATTGCTGCCGCCGTGTACGGCGAGCCCCACCGGTTTGTTCAGCGCCAGTATGAATTCATCTTCAAACAGGATGCATTGGCGTACCTGTTCCAGCAAATATTTCGGCGCGCTTTCGTTATCTGTTTTTTCCTGGATATTCACCGGCGGAATCCGTACCTGATCGCCGGCCTGCAAACGGTAATCGGCCTTCTTGCGGCCCTTGTTGACACGCACCTGGCCACTGCGCAGCAGTTTGTAGACCAGGCTTTTGGGCAGGCCTTTCAACTGGCCGATGAGAAAATTGTCCAGGCGCTGGTCACTGTGACGGGCACTGATTTCGATGGTTTGTACGGCTGGCTTGGGGGTTGTCATGGCGCGCATGGTATCAAAGCTTGACCCGATAGCTGCAATTTGCAAAACTCTCGCAGCCCCGAAGGTTTCTAACGGACTATTTTTACTGGAATTTTTTCTCTTCCAGCGTGTCTTCAGCAAGGGTCGCTACAGTCACCGGGGCAGAAATACGAGGTTAAGGTCGGCCAGTTGGCTGTATCTGAACAGTTTTCTGGTTCGTGCCCATGAGATGTATTCCGGGTTTGAACCTGGGTTGGTCCAAAGCCCTAAATTTGGAAAAACACTGGGTGTCACTCGAAGTTGAGTGGCACTCCAAGGAAATTTATGAATCTCGCCACCCTGCACAATCTGGTAAACATCGCACACGGCGCCCTCTGGGGTAGCTGCGTGGTGGCTGTTTGCCTGTTTGTGTATGTACGCAATGCCCCGTCCGTTGTCAGCCGTTATGCGCGGATGCCGGTTATTGCTGGATGGCCTACTCCATCAGGTCTATTAATCAATGAAAAGAATCCTCATCAACGCAACCCAGAAAGAGGAGATCCGCGTGGCCATGGTAGATGGTCAGCGTCTCTACGATCTGGACATAGAAGTACCCTCCAAAGAGCAGAAGAAAGCCAATATCTACAAGGGCGTTATTACCCGGGTTGAACCCAGCCTGGAAGCCGCTTTTGTTGACTATGGCGCCGAACGCCATGGTTTTCTGCCATTCAAGGAAATCTCCCGCAGCTATTTCAGCGAGCAGGCGCTCGCAGCTGATGCACGTCCCGATATCAAGATGGCGATCCGTGAAGGCCAGCAGGTTATGGTGCAGGTGGACAAGGAAGAGCGCGGCAACAAGGGCGCTGCCTTAACCACGTTTATCAGTCTCGCCGGCCGTTATCTGGTGCTGATGCCCAACAACCCGCGCGCCGGTGGCGTATCACGCCGTATCGAAGGCGACGATCGTCAGGATCTGCGCGAAGTCATTGCCCAGCTGGATGTGCCGCAAGGCATGGGCCTGATTGTGCGCACCGCCGGTGTTGGCCGCACGCAGGAAGAATTGCAGTGGGATATGACGTATCTGCTGCAAATCTGGCAGGCGATTGAACAAGCTTCCAAAGAGCGCGACGCACCGTTCCTGATTTACCAGGAAAGCAATGTGGTCATCCGCGCCCTGCGCGATTACTTCCGTGACGACATCGGCGAAATCCTGGTGGATGATCCGGATGTGTTCAAGGAAGCCGAAGGCTTCGTCGCCCAGGTGATGCCGAACTTCCAGCGCAAGCTGAAGCTGTATCAGGAATCGGTGCCGCTGTTTAATCGTTACCAGATTGAAAACCAGATTGAATCCGCCTTCCAGCGTGAAGTGCGCCTGCCGTCCGGCGGCGCCATTGTCATTGACCATACCGAAGCACTGGTCGCCGTGGATATCAACTCGGCGCGTGCCACCAAGGGCAGCGACATCGAGGAAACCGCCACCAACACCAATCTCGAAGCCGCCGACGAAATTGCCCGTCAATTGCGTTTGCGCGACCTGGGCGGTTTGGTGGTCATAGATTTCATTGACATGATGGCGCAGAAAAATCAGCGCGCGGTGGAAAACCGTTTACGCGATGCGCTGAAAATGGATCGTGCCCGCGTCCAGATCGGCCGCTTGTCACGTTTCGGTTTGCTCGAAATGTCGCGCCAGCGTTTGCGCCCGTCACTGGGTGAATCCACGCAGAGCGCCTGCCCGCGATGCAATGGTCAGGGCACGATTCGCAGTATTGCGTCACTGTCCCTGACATTACTGCGTAAAGCTGAAGAAGAGTCGCTGAAAGAACATTCAGGGCGCGTCATTATTCAGGTGCCGGTGGATGTGGCCACCTATTTGTTCAATGAACAGCGCAAGGCGATTAATGAAATTGAAATGCGCACCGGCGTCGAAATTTCCATTGTGGTGAATGCTGCGCTGGAAACCCCGCATTACGAAGTGACGCGTGTGCGCACCTCCGAAACCCGTAACTTCGAAGACAAACCGTCGTATGCACTGGCCACAGCGGCAAACGAAGGTCCTTATGTGCCGGAGCGCAAGGAGCAGATTGTTGTTGAGCGTGCTGCGGTGCAGGCGGTGCAGCCAATGACACCGGCTCCGGTTGTGGCCAAGGCTGAAGAAAAACCGGCTGAAAAATCATCGGGCGGCTTTTTATCCAGGCTGATTAAAACCGTATTTGGTGCCGGTGAGCCGGAAAAGCCGGCGGAACCGGAAGAAGTGAAACCGGCGCGTAGTCAGCCATCAAAAGATCGTGACCGTAACCGCAGTCGTGATCGCGATTTCGACAAGCGTCGTGGTGGTGGCAGTGGTGGCCGCAACATCAGCAGCCGTCGTCGCGATGAGCCGCGTCCGGTAAAAAGTTTCGACAAGCCTGAAGCACGTCAGCCAGCGCCGGCGAAGGTCGACAGCCGAGCTGAAACCCGTACTGATGAAGTGAGTGATGAACAGTATGATGCGGCCTTGAATGCGCCAGCGGCCGAGCCGCGTCAGGATCGGGGTGATCGTGGTAATCGCCGTGGCCGCCGCAGCCGTGGCGGCAAGCGCCGCAGTGGTGGCAATCGTCCGGAAGGCTCACAACAGCAGGATGGTTCACAACAGAATGCATCCAACCGTGAGCCATCCGGTGCGGATCAGCCGGTGAGTGAGGCGTCTGCGCCAGCCGGGAACCAGTACCAGCCGCCGCAGCCGCATTCTGCGCCGGCATCAGAGATGGCGGCACCCGTACCGGCAGAACGGCCAGCACCGGTTGAGCCGGCTGCTCCAGTCAAACCGATTGTGCAGCAGGTGGCTGAACAGTTTGGCAATGCGGAAAAATCTGACGGCTGATTGATTGCAGGTGGCAAGTGGCAAGTGGCAAGTGGCAAGTGGCAAGTGGCAAGCAAAAGCTTTTACTTGCAACTTGCTACTTGCGGCTTGCAACTAGAGATTATGTTTTTCGCGTATCGCCGCCAGCAATCCGCGTGACGCATCTTCAACCAGATCCAGTACCTGTTCAAAACCCTGGTCGCCGCCGTAATAGGGGTCGGGTACTTCGTGCTCCCTGGATTGTTGTGCAAATTTCAGAAACAAATCCGGTCTGGTTTTGGGTTCGGGCGGGCAGATGCCGTGCAGTTCCTGCAGATTATTGCGGTCCATGGCCAAAACATAATCAAAGTCTGAGAAATCTTCGACGCAAACCTGTCGCGCACGTTG
>JAUPMA010000234.1 GCA_030836935.1 Pseudomonadota bacterium
AAAAGCTTTTACTTGCTACTTGCTACTTGCTACTTGCTTACAAATTATTACTGACGTACTGCAACATCTGATCCGTTGTTGAAATGACTTTGGAATTCATTTCGTAGGCACGTTGTGTTTCAATCATATTGACCAGTTCTTCCACCACGTTAACGTTGGAGCTTTCCAGTGCGCCGCTGGCAATCCGGCCCAGACCATTCAGCCCGGGTGTGCCGGCCTGCGGTGAACCACTGGCACCGGATTCAAGAAACAGATTGCCGCCAATGGCTTGCAGGCCGGTGGGATTAATAAAATCAACTGTCTGGATATTGCCGACAACTGTAGGCGACGAAGCCGTGCCGACCAGCACACTGACTGCGCCGTCTTCACCGATGGTGACGCTCTGCGCATTGGCCGGAATGGTGATGGCCGGCTGCAACAGATAACCGCTGGCCGTTACGATCTGGCCATTGGCATCTATCTGGAATGCGCCGTCACGACTGTAGGCGAGTGAACCATCCGGGCGCAGGATCTGGAAAAATCCGCGGCCCTGCACAGCCATATCCAGCGGATTGCCGGTTTGCGACAAATTTCCCTGGGTGTGCAGTTTTTCAGTTGCCACAACCCGCACGCCGGTACCCAGTGCCATGCCGGATGGCAGGGTTGTATCTTCGGAAGTCTGGCCGCCGACCTGGCGCAGATTCTGGTAAATCAAATCCTCGAACACGGCTGTATCGCGTTTGAAACCGGTAGTGTTGACGTTGGCAAGATTATTGGAAATCACGCTCAGCCGTGTTTGCTGGGCATCGAGTCCGGTTTTGGCAATCCAGAGTGCGGGATTCATGTTGTGTCTCCTCTATTTTAAATAGCAAGTTGCAAATGGCAGGTAGCAAGTAAAAGCTTTTGCTTGCTGCTTGATCCTTGCAACTTGCCACTGTTTTTATTTGCGTGCATTTGCGGATAATTCTTTTATCTGTTTCCGTTATGCGCGTAATAATGCTTCAGCCGCCTTGCCGGTCTGGTCAGCGGTCTGCATCATTTTTACGTTGATTTCATACTGGCGGGCGTTACCGATCATTTCTACCAGTTCTGATATGGCGTTAACGTTGCTGCTTTCGATCACGCCGGAAGCCAGATTCACTTCCGTGCTGGGTGCCGCTTTTTTTCCGCCCTGCAAATACATCAAACCGTCTTCGCCCTTGCTCAATTTATCCAGATCCGGTTTTACCAGTTTGATGCGATCCACAATCGCCATGCTGTCGGCTGTTTGCCCAACGGGTAAAATGCTGATGGAACCATCTGTTGCAATTTCAATTTTTTCCGCCGGTGGCAATGCAATCGGTCCGGAGTTGCCAATGACAACATGGCCAGCACCGTTGGTAAGCTGGCCGTTTTCGTTAAGACGCAAATCACCGGCGCGGCTGTAGGATTCCTGGCCATTCCGGCCCTGTACAGCAATCCAGCCCTCGCCGCGTACAGCCACATCCAGCTCGCGGCCCGTGGTGATAAAACTTCCCGAGGTCATGTCGCTGCCTGTCTGTTGCCACTGGTTGTAAACACGTGTGGGTAAACCGGGGCCGGCAACATGCCAGTTGGTGTAGGAATCCAGACTGGATTTAAATCCGGTAGTGCTGACGTTAGCCAGATTGTGTGCGATGTTGGACTGCGACCGCATCGCCTGGCTGGCACCGTTCATGGCGATGAATAACATTTTATCCATGACGCTCGTTCCTCGCTTCAAGTAGCAAGCGGCAAGTGCGAAGTAGCAAGTAAAAGCTTTTCCTTGCTACCTGCAACTTGTCCCTTGCTACTTACCGAATATTGATAATGGTTTGAGTAATGGCATTCGCCGTTTCAATGGCTTTTGAATTCGCCTGGAAATTGCGTTGCGAGGTAATCAGATTCACCAGCTCGGCGGTCAGGTCCACATTGGAGGTTTCCAGTGCGCCGGACTGCAGCAAACCAAAATTGCCGGTGCCGGCTTCACCCGATCGCGCCGCGCCCGATTCAATGGTTTCAACCCAGGAAGTATCACCAACCTGGCGCAAACCCTGTGCATTATCAAAACGCGCCAGCGCAATCTTGCCCAGCGGAGTTGTCTGGCCGTTGGTGAATGTAGCGCGAACCAGACCTTCTTCATCCACTTCAAGGCCTGACAGACGGCCTGTTGCGTAACCATCCTGGCTCAGTGTCTGTACCGTAAATGAACCCTGCGATTCCTGGGTAAGCGTGTTGCCCTGATTGGTGAAATCAACAATTATGTCCAGCGGTGCTGCACCATTGGTCAACGTGAACAGATCGTAGGGAATGGCACCGCCATTGGTTGATGTCCCCGTATCCAGCATGCCGTTGGCATCAAAATCCAGTACCGCCGGGCCAAGCACACCGGCGCCACCTACGGTCATCGCTGCGCCATCCAGTGTTGAACGGACTTCCCAGCGATTGGTGAGATCGTCGGTCATCACAAAATACATGGTAAGAATGTGTGACGTGCCTTGCGAGTCAAAAACCGTTGCAGAGGTTGAAGTGTGATAGGTCGCCGGATCGGGACTGGCCGGATTGTTTTCCAGTTCAAAATCCAGTGTGCCGGCCGGTGCCGGACCATAAACCGGCGCACCCGGAAATGCGGTATTTACATTCAGTGCCGGCGTAATGGCCGCCGGAAAATTCAGATTGATATCCACCTGTGTAGTGGCCTGCGGCACACCCACGGAATTGGGCACGGTCAAAGGTATGGTACTGGCCAGGCTGGTGGTGGTGACATTCCCCAGTGCATCCACCGGAAATACCTGCAATATCTGCCCGGCGCTGTTGGCAATGGTGCCTGTCTGGTCAACATTGAAAGCACCGGCGCGGGTATAAGCAATATCGTTGCTGGTCTGGTTGGGGCGCAACACAAAGAAACCTTCGCCGCCAATCGCAATGTCCAGGGTATTTTGCGTAAATTCGAGATTGCCTTGCGCAAACTGCTGCGCAATGTTGGCGAGTTTCACGCCGCCTCCAATGGCATCGGATGAAGTGGATGCTGCATAAATATCGGCAAACTCGGCACGCAATTCCTTGTATCCAATGGTGCCGACGTTGGCAATATCATTACTGGTTACGGATAAATCATTGGACGCTGCATTCAGACCACTGAGTGAAATATTGAATGACATGTTTTGTACTCCCCGGACTGTGCCTTACAGAATCTGGTTAATCTGGCTGAAATCAACCTGACCCAGGTTTTCCAGCTCCACTTGCATTTCTCGGCCAATGGTTCCCAGCATCAGGCTGTTTACCCTGGACGTTACCAGCGGTGTCAGTGATTCACTTTCACCAAAACGCGCTGCTTCAATTTCAATACGGTAACGGCCCGATGCGGCACGTTCACCATTGAGTGTTGTGCCATCCCAGGTAAACGGTATTAGCCCGGGCTCCTGCGAACCGAGTTCCATACGGCTGACTACTTCTCCGCTGGCATCGTAAATATTCACGATAACATCGGCGTTGCTGGACAATTCTGCGGCGCCATGAATCCCGCCGGTTGCAGACAAATAACCTTCGTCATATTCAACCAGCACTTCACGGCCAATAAGACTGGAAGCCTGTAATGCCTGACTAGATTGCAGATTGGCCGATAAGGTCTGCGCCGTGGTTAGCAACTGGTTAATGCCGTCAACCGTTCCGAACTGCGCGATCTGCGCCAGAAATTCACCGTTATCCATCGGCTCCATCGGATCCTGATTGCGTAATTGCGTGGTCATCAGTTCAAGAAATTCATCCTGGCCAAGCGACTGGTTGTCCTCGACTGCCTGATTCGCAACACTTTGGGATGTAGTCAGACCAATATTTGAATATGGATTGATATCCATGAATTACCCCCTGCCAAGTTGTAATGTGCGCAACAGCAATTCCTTGCTGGTGGTCATGACTTCAACATTGCTTTGATAACTGCGTGATGCCGCAATCATGTCGGCCATCTGCTCCACCGCATTGATGCCGGGACTGTAAACATAACCTTCCGCATTGGCCTGTGGATGCTGCGGCATGTAATGCGCAATCGGCGCCGCATCACTTTCAACAATTTCTTTCACGCGCACACTGACCGTGCCCTGATCGCCGGTCAATTCATTGAGCACACTTTCAAAAACAGGATGCCGTGACTTGTAAACATCTTCCGGTTTGCCTGCCATGGTTTCACTGTTGGCGAGATTGCTGGCCACGGTATTCAAACGCAGCATCTGCGCGTTCATGCCGGCACCGGTGACATCAAAAATCTTGAATACGCTCATTCTTATTCACCCCTGAACGCGCTGACAATGCCACCCAAACGACGCGACAATACTGTCAGAGTGGTTTGATAACGCACTGTGTTATCGGCAAATGCAGCCTGTTCCTGTTCCATATCCACCGTACTGCCGTCAGCGGCGCTCTGATCCGGCACACGGTATTCAATACTGGCATCCAGTGCGCTTTGCGTCATGGCAATATGTCCCGGCTGATTGGCCTGCAACGAAACCTGTTTGCTCACTTCACCATTGAACACCTTGTTGAAATCGATATCGCGTGACTTGTAATTGGGCGTATCGGCATTGGCAATATTCTCAGCCAGCAACTGCGTGCGGCGTTCAAACAGCAACAAGGCGTCTTGATGTATACCCAGCGCTTTATCGAGATTGAGTGACATGGTTTTGGCTCCTTGCGGATAACAAGGCAAGCTGTATGCCAAGAAGAAAGTAGCAAGGAGAAAGTAGCAAGTAGCGAGGAAAAGCGGCAAAGAACTTTGATGTAGAAATAAAGGCGGCAATTCGGGCGGCAAAAATTGCCGCTTTAAAATTGGCAAACGGCAAATAAAAA
>JAUPMA010000235.1 GCA_030836935.1 Pseudomonadota bacterium
GGCAGAAAACATTCAGGTAGCGGATGGCTGGGACAAGGCTGTTGAAACCGCGCTGGGTGGTTATCTTGAAGCTGTGTGTGTGGAGGGTATGGATAAACTCGGCGAATCGCTCGCCGGTTTGCAGCAGGGTCATCTCACCCTGTTTGATGTGCAATCAAACGGTACCGGTATCAATAACGGTGCGGATAGGCTGGCCGCAAAAATTACGTCCAGCTTGCCGTTGCAACATTTGTTGCATGGCGTACATTGCGCAGATTCACTGCAACAGGCTTTGCAGAAACGCAGTCAACTCGCAGCCGGTGAATCCATTGTTACGCGCGATGGCATCTGGCTGGGCGCCAACTGGTTGCGTGTGGCGCGCGATCGCGATGAAAAAAGCGGCGTGCTGGCGCGTGAACAGGAAATCAAGAAATTGCAGGCGCAGCTTGAAGAGCTGGAATTGAAAGCCGAAGAAATTGATCAGCGTATCGTGGATGGCCGCGCAGCCCTGCACAATACCGAGCAGCAGCGCGAACAGCTGCAGGCCGAGTTGAATCAGGCGCATAATTTATGCGCGACTGTTCAGTCACAAATCAGTTCGCGCACGGCGCGTCTGGAACAGATTGCCGGACGCAGCAAACATCTGCAGGAAGAAATGGCTGATATCCAGTCGCAAATCACCCGCGAACAGCAGGATATGGAAACTGCGCGGCGCAAACGCAATGAAGCCACGTCTGAAATGGAAGTATTGTCACGCGAGCGCGAACAACTGACGGCGCAGCGTGAACAATTGCAGAACCGCTTGCAGGAAATGCGCGCCCAGGCCAGCGGTGAGCGTGAAGGCGTACACGAGCTTGCCATTCGCATTGAATCCAGACGCACTGCCAAACGCAGTCTGCAACAGAATATCGAACGCATGACGCGCCAGCTGGAACAGCAACAGCAGCGGCGCCGTGAATTGCAGGAAATACTGGCGCGTGGCGAACAGCCAATCACTGAATTGCAGGATTCACTCAAGGCGCAACTCGAT
Organism: Pseudomonadota bacterium; assembly: GCA_030836935.1. Taxonomy (GTDB): domain Bacteria; phylum Pseudomonadota; class Gammaproteobacteria; order SZUA-229; family SZUA-229; genus JACPVK01. Next base: position 1,010 of record JAUPMA010000235.1, read on the forward strand.
CAGCGTTTGCTGGTTGAAGAACAGCTGACCGAAGCACGGCGCACACTGGAAACCATTGATAACAGTTTGCGCGAGTACGAACAAAAACGCGGCGAGCAGGAACAGCAGGCGCAACTGGTCCGGTCTGGTGTTGAGCAGGCACGACTGAATACATCGGAAGTAAAAGTGCGCAGCCAGACGGTACAGGAACAACTGGTTGAAACCGGATTTGAATATGAAGCTTTGCGTGAAAATCTGGGCGAACAGGCAAGGGTAGACGACTGGTTGCGCCGCCTTGAAGACATGGGGCAAAAAATTACACGTCTGGGTCCGATCAATCTGGCGGCCATTGAAGAATATCAGGAACAATCCAAGCGCAAGGAATATCTGGATTCGCAGCATGCCGACGTGACCCAGGCTCTGGAAACACTGGAACAGGCCATTGCCAAAATCGACAAGGAAACGCGCAACCGCTTCAAGGAAACCTACGAGCATGTGAATAACCGGATGCAGGAAATGTTTCCGCGCCTGTTTGGCGGTGGCCAGGCCTATCTGGAAATGACGGGCGATGATTTGCTGAGTACAGGCGTTATGGTGATGGCGCGGCCGCCAGGCAAGCGCATCAGTAATATTCACCTGTTATCGGGTGGTGAAAAAGCACTGACAGCTGTGGCACTGGTTTTTGCAATATTTGAACTGAATCCGGCACCGTTCTGCATGCTGGACGAAGTGGATGCGCCGCTCGATGAAGCCAATGTTGGCCGCTTCTGCGAACTGGTGCGGGAAATGTCGAAACGGGTGCAATTCATTTTTATTACGCATAACAAAACCACCATGGAACTGGCTGAACACTTGAGCGGTGTCACCATGCGTGAGGCAGGTGTGTCGCGTCTGGTAACGGTGGATGTCGAGGAAGCCAGCAAAATGGTAGCGAACGGGTAATTGCTGATGGAATATTTGCGCTGGATATTGTTGGTCGTTGCAATATTGATCGTAGTATTTTTGTACGTCTGGTCACGCATGAGAAAACAGTCTGCCGGTAATTATTCACCGCTGGATGCCGCTAATGATGTGCCTTCTTTCTCGGCTGGCAAGAGCAGCGGCAGTGAATGGGTTGATGGTGTTGGTCCGGTTCGCGTGGCGCGTGTCGATAATGATGTGGAAGAAGTGCTGGCCTACATGAAGGAAGATGTGCGGCCGGGCAGCAAGCTGGCGCGCATGCGGCGTGAGGCTATGTTGCGTGATGTTGCCAAAGCGGATTCGGGCCAGAGGATTGGCGACAAGCCGGTTGATTCAACTGAACATGATTCTGTAACGACGCAACCATCCAAACCGGCAAAAAAAACAGAAGATGATCTGGTTGCCTTATATCTGGTGGCACCGCGTGGTGAACAGCTGAAAGGCGAACAGATTTTAAGTGCCACCTACGCCGTGCAACTGGAATACGGTGACAAACAGATTTTTCACCGCAAGGACAGCAGCGGTAATGTGATGTTCAGCATGGCCAGCATGCAGGAGCCGGGCTATTTTGACATTGATAACATGCATCATCTGAGAACCCGCGGCATTACCCTGTTTATGCAATTATCGTTTTATGACCAGCCGGTGAAGGCGCTGGATGAAATGCTGGTGTGTGCACACAACCTGGCCAGCATGCTGGGTGTGCAGGTATGCAATGCGGACCGCAAATTGCTGGATGAAAATTACACACTGGGTTTGCGCGCCAAAGCCAAACAGTTTGCTGATAAGTAGCAAGGAGGCAAGTTTCAAGTGGCAAGGAAA
>JAUPMA010000236.1 GCA_030836935.1 Pseudomonadota bacterium
CAAGTCTGTCACCCTCCCCTTAACCCCCTCCCGTCAAGGGAGGGGGAATTTAATGTGTCCTACGCCCTTACTGGATTTGCGCGTCACCATCACACGCAAGAAACCCATTCATCTAGCTCCCACCTATCAAGGGCAGGGGAAATAAATGTCAGCTAAACCCGGCGAGTTACGCATCATCGGCGGCGAATGGCGCAGCCGCAAATTGCCGGTAGCCGAAGTGCCGGGCTTGCGGCCGACACCGGACCGGGTGCGCGAAACCCTGTTCAACTGGTTGCAGGCGGACATCGCCGGTGCGCGCTGTCTGGATTTGTTTGCCGGCAGCGGCGCTTTGGGACTGGAAGCGGCCTCGCGCGGGTCGCGTGAAGTGGTGATGGTGGAAGCCGATGCGCGCGCCCAGCACAATCTGGCCGCCAACATTGTCTTGCTGAAAGCACAGCAGGTGCAGCTGGTACGCAGCGAGGCGCTTAACTGGCTGCAACAGCCGCATGCGCCATTTGATGTGGTGTTCCTGGATCCGCCCTACGCCAGTCAGTTGCTGGTGCCGGCTTGCGAGCTGCTTGAAGCGCATCACCTTCTCGCACCGGGGGCAAAAATCTATCTCGAATATCCGGCGCAACATGATTTGCCGCAATTGCCTGCAAACTGGCAAATAATTCGGGGGAAAAAAGCCGGTCAGGTAGGGTATTATCTCGCCCAGCGAAAAGACGAGGCTTGAGCGCATGGCAGTGGTCGCGGTATATCCCGGAACCTTTGATCCCATTACCAATGGTCATAGCGATCTGGTGGAACGCGCCAGCAAATTGTTCGACAAGGTGATCGTGGCGGTGGCGGCCAATCCCACCAAAACGCCGTTGTTTGACCTGAACCATCGTGTGGATATGGCATACCGCGTTTTGGGCAATATGGCCAATGTCGAAGTCTGCGGCTTTTCCGAACTGCTGGTGAATTTTGTGCACCAGCGCCAGGCCAACGTGATTTTGCGCGGCTTGCGTGTGGTATCCGATTTCGAATTTGAAATGCAGCTGGCAAGCATGAACCGGCATCTGGCAGCCGATGTCGAAACCCTGTTTCTGACCCCCGCAGAGCAGTACAGCTTTATTTCATCGTCACTGGTGCGCGAAGTGGCTTTGCACGGCGGTGATGTTGGGGAATTTGTACACCCGCTGGTGTCCAGAGAATTAGCAACAAAGATTGACCTGCGTAAATAAGGTCTGGAGTAAATAGTATGGCGTTAATGATTACCGACGAATGCATCAACTGTGATGTGTGCGAACCGGAAAGTCCCAACGAAGCAATATCGGCGGGCGATGAAATTTATATAATTGATCCGAATAAATGCACGGAATGTGTTGGTCATTACGACACACCGCAATGCGTGGAAGTGTGCCCGGTGGATTGCATACCCATGAACCCGGATTTCAAGGAAACCAAAGAGCAGTTGATGGAGAAATACCACAAGCTCACTGGCAAATGATTTGCCAGCAAAGAAAGCCCCGCTTGCCGGGGCTTTTTATTTGGAGAGTAAAAAAGCTTGCGTCCGCAAATAAACGCAAATAAACGCAAATAAAATTGGTTAATGCATTTTCCGGCTAATGCATATTTCAGAATCATCAAATGAGGAAGCTATGCGCAATGTATTTACTCTAAACAGTACAAAAGAAAAATTTGCGTTCATTTGCGTTCATTTGCGGACTTTATTCTTTTCATTTCTTCTCCTGCTGCCCGCAACTGCACTTGCTAATCAAGCCGCCATTGCCACAGCGCATCCGCTGGCGACCCAGGCCGGTGAAAAGGTTTTACGTCAGGGCGGTAATGCCTTCGATGCGGCTGTTGCGATAGCTGCAACTCTCGCCGTGGTGGAACCTTACAGTTCGGGTTTGGGTGGTGGCGGATTTTTTCTGTTGCATCGTGCCAGCGATAAATTCGAAGTCATGATTGATGCGCGTGAAACCGCGCCGCTGGCCGCAACACGCGACATGTATCTGGATGAACTAGGTGAAGTAAAAGAAAACGCATCCATCAATGGCGCCTTGTCTGCGGGTATTCCCGGACTACCGGCGGCTCTGGAGCATGTGAGCAATCATTACGGCGAATTGCCGTTTCAGGAAAATCTGCTCCCTGCCATTCAGTATGCGCAGCAAGGTTTTGTGGTGGATGCCCATTATCAGAAACTCGCGCGATTTCGTTTGCCAGCCCTGCGCGAATCCAAAGCGGCCGCCGCCATTTTTTTGCAGAACAATGATGTGCCGGAAGACGGTGCTGTCATTCGCCAGCCGGATCTGGCGGCAACATTACAGCGCATGGCGCGCGAAGGCAGTGCGGGATTTTATCGCGGCGACATGGCAGAAAAAATGCTGAAAGCCGTGCGTGCGCAGGGCGGGATCTGGAGTCAGGATGATCTGAAAAATTATCGCGTGATTGAGCGTGCGCCGTTACGCGGTGAATATCGCGGCATGAAAATCACATCCGCTGCCTTGCCCTCATCCGGTGGCATTGCGTTGCTGGAAATGCTTAATCAACTGGAAATGTATGATTTGCAAAACATGCCGCGCGATCAGCGCCTGCATTTCATGGTTGAAGCCATGCGCCGTGCCTATCGTGATCGCGCCGCGTATCTGGGCGACAGTGATTTTGTATCCGTTCCGGTGCCGCAACTCATCGATAAAAATTATGCTGCCGGTTT
>JAUPMA010000237.1 GCA_030836935.1 Pseudomonadota bacterium
ACACGACGCTCGTCCGATCTCTGGATGAAACCGAATTGATGCCATCCGAACTGGTGACGGTGGTGTTGTCGCAAAAAGGCTGGGTGCGTTCCGCCAAGGGCCATGATGTGGATGTGGTGAATTTAAGTTACAAGGCGGGCGATGAGTTTTTATCGGCAGCTACAGGTAAGAGTAATCAGCTGGCCGTATTTCTCGACAGCACCGGCCGCGCCTACACCTTGCCGGCGCATACCTTGCCGTCAGCGCGTGGCCAGGGCGAACCGTTAACGGGGCGTTTCAATCCACCTGCCGGTGCCGTGTTCGTTGCAGCATTATTAGGCCAGCCGGAAGATTTGTATTTGTTTGCCACCAGTTTTGGTTACGGTTTTGTCGGCAAGCTGGAAGATTTGCATTCGCGCAACAAGGCGGGCAAATCATTCATGAATTTACCGGCCGGCGCAAAAATATTGCCGCCGGTAAGAGTGCGCAGCATGGATGAGGAATCCATTGTAGCGGTAACGTCAGAAGGCCACATGCTGGTAACGGCACTCGCCGAGTTGCCGCAAATGGCCAAAGGCAAGGGCGACAAGATTATCAATATTCCCTCCGCCAAACTGAAGTCAGCGGAAGAATGGTTGTGCGCGATTGATCTGGTGCAAAGCGGTGAGAAGCTCACGGTGCATGCGGGTGGTAAATACAAAACCATGAGTGAAAACGAAATCAATGAGCACGCTGATGAACGCGCCAAACGCGGCCTGAAATTGCCACGCGGTTACCAGAAAGTGGACAGGCTTGAAGTGGTTAGAAAAGGATAGTGATTTGGCGGATGTGCTGACGCTTATCCACCCTACGAGCAATGACTGTTCTGATGTAGGGTGGATAAGCGCAGTGCATCCACCAACGGGATAATACAACTGAAAGGAATCAATACAATGAGCGACTATCGACGCGTATACATTCCAGGCGGGACTTATTTTTTTACCCTGGTAACCTGGAATCGTCAGCCATTGTTTGATAATGCAGATCATGTTGCGGTATTACGCGATGCCATCCGCCACGTCAGGCAGCAGCGCCCATTCGTCATGGATGCTATTGTCGTATTACCTGATCATTTGCATACGATATGGCGGTTACCGGAAAATGATGCGGATTACTCGGGCCGTTGGCGTGAAATCAAGAAACGGGTGTCACGAATTATTGCTCCGGCTAGTGATGCACAAGGGGAAAGAAAATGCTGGCAGCGCCGTTTCTGGGAACACCAGATTGTGGACGAAACGGATTGGCGGTTGCATATGGATTACATACATTACAATCCGGTCAAACATGGTTTTGCAGCATCCCCCGGTGATTGGTCCTATTCGTCATTTCTGAAATGTGTTGAGCGCGGATGGTACGATATGAAATGGGGAGCGGGTATTATGCCGCATATTGAAAAATTGAATTTTGAGTGATGGCTGTGCGGAGGTGGTGGATGTGCTACGCTTATCCACCCTACATTTGAACAGCTGTTACTTGTAGGGTGGATAAGCGCAGCGCATCCACCAGCAACCTGGCTCATTGAGTTTTTGTTTGTCAGGCTATAAATCAGCAGTACTCATTAACTCGGCAAAGAGGGATTTTTCGATGCAAATGAAAGAACGTTTTCTGAATGCCATTATTTCCGGTGAACTTGGCAGCCATGACGAATCTGGTGTTGTGGTCACACTAAAGGAATTCAAGAGCTATTTCAGTGATCTGCAAACAGGGTATATAAATTCATTTCTTCCGGCTGCTGTCATTGAAGCCGGCCAGTACAGTGTTACCAATACGAAATATCTGTTTCGCGTTAAAACCGGTGTGTATCGTGTTCATCCGGATGCCATGGCGGAACAGATAAAATTGAATGTACAGAAACGCAACGTCATCGAAGAGTCAGCGTCGTTTTATATTGTTGGTGGTTATTCTGGTGCAGGCGAGTGCGGTAATCCGGTGAGGATTACTCCTGCCTGAAGAGTATTAGTGCGGAATGTCATCTGCTTTAACAAAATATCTGGTGTTATTTTTCGTTTTTGTGTCAGATGCTTTTGTTTTCAGGTATTCAGCAAGCTGTTGACTCAATGGCATTCTTTCAGTTCCCGGGGGTATATCGTCATGGCCTTATATGCCTGACGGACGTGCCGTTAACCCAAACGAGGGTTTCTGTTTTTGGCTGATTTTTTATACTCGCAACAGGAAACATAATCATTAACGCGGGAGGCGTGACAGCGTGGGTGGGCTATGGCAGAACAACGGCGTGAATATTATCGGGTGCAATACCCTGTTGCAGATCGTCCGGTTTTATCGGCAAAAACCGGCCAGTTTGAAGTCATGGACGTATCCGAGTTTGGCGTTCGCTTCCGGCAGGATGCCCCGCATGTGTTTGAGCCGGGTATAAATCTGGAAGCCAGGATCCGTTTTAATGACGGATACGAACATGAATTTGGCGGTGAAATATTACGTTGTGATGCTGATTCAGTGAGTGTGAAACTGCATAAGCCCATTTCACTGCGGCGCATACAGGCCGAAAGTGTGTACCTGATGGTGAATTACAAAGGCCGGCTCACCAACTGATTGCGGATATCCTCTGCGGTGATCAGTGAAACTCTATTTTCAGTTCTACAAAAATCCTGTCACGCAGTTCGTTTTCGGTTTGAAAATCCTGGTATTTGTTATTCATGTTCTGCGCAATGAGCGCAATCTCGCCCTTGTCCTGCCCGACCCGGAAGTGTCTGGCAAGACGTGCATCAAGCCGGTGGTAGGCAGGAATTTTGTCGCCATCTTCCAGCCATCTGGTTTCGTCCAGTGAATAGCAGGCAAGGCTGCCGCGAATGGCGTAATCAAAATTGTGTGCCAGTAACAGCGACCAGGTATTGCGCGGTGCCTGGTCATCGCGTGTTTGGCTCAGGGCCGGAGACAGATCAGTCATGAAATAATGCCTGATGTCAGCAAACCCGTAAGCACCACGCAACCATGTGTCGTTATTGATATTCCACATCAGACCCAGTTCAATGCCCTGTATGTCGGCCCAGCCGTTGTTGTCATAAGTGTATCGCCCGGAATAGTCACCACTGGTTATGCTGTCGAAGGATTCACAGGTAATACTGCTTGTGCCGGGATTCAGTTCTTCCAGACAGGTGTGATCCTTTGGTATTTCAATCATGTTGCGAAGTTTGTCACTGAACGCCTTGATGTCGAGATTCAGACCGGTATCGGGTGCTGTGAAAATGTAACCGATTTCGTAAGAACGCATTTCTTCCGGTTCCAGATTTCCCGGGCCAAAGTCAATGTAATCAAAAACCGAGCCGTCTTCAAAACGTGCAAACTGGTTGGAGTAATTTTCGATCAGTGTCGGCATGCGGTAGGCATCGGTTACGCTGATACGCAAGGTATTGTTTGTATTGATATGGAAACTGGCTGCCAGGCGTGGCGAGAACTGGGTGCTGTAATTTTCATATTTTTCAACCATGCTGCCGGCATTGATTACCATCCAGTGTTGCGCAATCCATTCGGCGTTGGCGAACAATCTGAACTGGTAAATGGTTTGCGCGTCATTCGAGCCAAACATTTCATGACTGGTTGCGCTGTCGATGCGGGCACCGGCACCCCAGGATAAACGCCAGTTGCCGGCCAGGGGCACGATGTGGGCAAATTCCAGATCATGGCGATTGCTTTCGGTTCCATAACCAAGGTGCAGGGTTTGATCCGGCTGGCCAAAGGTAAAGTCGAGTAAATCCAGCAAATCCTGTCCGCCATATTCGCTGAAAGTTACGGTATTGAATGCGTCATCAATTGTCTGGTGGCTGTAAAAATATTGCAGGCTGATTTCTTCATCACTGCTGTAGCGGCGCGACCATTTTATCTGGCCGGAATAATGTTCATCGTTGATTTCGCGTTGCGGCTGGTAGACATCAAAGCTGGCATCTAGCGCGAATGGAATATTGCTGCTGTCGGTGGGATCGCCAAATCCATCCTCACGGGATCCGCGGCTGTATCCCAGTTCCAGCAGCAGTGCATCGCGGCTGTTTAACTGGATATCGCCACGGTAACTGATCATGCCGGTATGCGAATTGTCGTAACGGGTTTCGATACCATCCGTTTCATCAAATTTTAATGTGACACGATGATCACTGTTTGTGGCTGAAACATTGCTGCGTAAAACAAACGTATCCGTTTCACTGGTTCCTGCGGAAATGCGTGTGTAAATGCCGTTCTGTTCTGCCGGATGAAAAGTGATGATGTTGATGGTGGCGGCAAATGCATTGGCACCATATGTGGCCGCATTGGGGCCGCGTATCACTTCGATGCGGGCAATGTCTTCGAGATCAACAGGTAAATCGTTCCAGGTAACCAGGCCATGCGCTGCTTCATAAATGGAGCGGCCATCAATCAGTACTTGCATGTTGTGGGCATGGCGATCGCTGAGACCGTGATAGGTCACGGTCATTTTGCTGCCATCGATTTGTGCTACCTGAATGCCCGGAACCAGTCGTAACACATCAGGAATATTCCTGGCACCGGAAGCAACAATAGTCCGGTGATCAATGATGCTGATGGCAGCCGGGATGTCTTCGATGCGCTGCGCCAGTCGTGTGGCAGACAACACGACTGGCAGATCATCGAAGGCTTCAAAATCAGAACTGTCCAAGGCAGTGTTATCAGCCTTGGCGGTGCCGGAAATCATGATGAAGAATGCTGCAATCCATGCCGCCAACAATCTGAATCGCATAGTTATATAAACAGGCTGGTTATTTCGGGGTGGATTCTCGCATGCCTGTGCAATCATCACAACGCGCGGTTACGCCTTCTGTCGGGGATGTGTGCGAGTGGCAAGTGCAAAGCCCCTGTTTATCGTTTCATGGATATTTGTCGGCCTGTGCAGGTTATTGCATAATGGCGGCCTCTCAATCAACCGAATCAATTTATGAAATTAACATCTGCCGAATTTCGTCAGTGGAAAAACAAGCGCGTTACCCTGCTGGGCATGTCGGGCGTGGGCAAGACCTATTTGTCTTCCATGCTGCGCGAGCATCACTGGTTTCATTATTCCGGGGACTACCGTATTGGTACGCGCTACCTTGATGAGCCGATTCTTGATCTCATCAAGCAACAGGCCATGCAGACGCCATTTCTGCGCGAGCTGTTGCGCAAGGACTGGATTTATATTCGCAACAATATCAAGGTGAGTGATCTGGGGCCGGTGCTGAGTTTTGTTGGCAAACTGGGAAATCCCGAGCAGGGTGGTGTCGAGCTTAATGATTTTATTTATCGCCAGGCGCAATACCGCAAGGCAGAAATTGCCGCCATGTACGATGTGCCGGAATTCATCAGCAAGGCACAGGATATTTACGGTTACCCGCATTTTGTCAACGATGTGGGCGGCAGTTTGTGCGAACTGGATGAGCCGGGTGTGATTGACGTGCTGGCCAGGCATACATTGATTCTTTACATTCAGGTGACAGACCAGCAGGAAGAAAACAAACTGATTGCGCGCGCGCAGAGCGCACCCAAGCCACTGTATTACCGCCCGGATTTTCTGCGCGAACAACTTGCGATTTACCTCAAGGAGAATAATCTGCAATTTGCCGCACAAATGAATCCGGATGAATTTACCCGCTGGGTATTTCCGCGTCTGTTCCATTCACGCATTCCGCGCTACGAAAAAATTGCCGAACAGGGCTATACCGTTACATCACAGGAAGTGGCGCAGGTGCGGGATGAAAAAGATTTTCTCCAATTGCTGGAAACGGCGATTGCTAAGAGTAGCAAGTAGCAAGTTGCAGGTAGCAAGCAAAGGCTTTTCCTTGCCACTTCGCACTTGCTACTTGCAACTTGTTACCGATTAAACTTGGACTTGCAGGGTCAGATACATGCCACTGGTTGCACATAACAATTTGCCGACATTCGAACGCATGCGCGAGGAAGGTAT
>JAUPMA010000238.1 GCA_030836935.1 Pseudomonadota bacterium
AGAAACACAATCCAGTACAGGAAAATGGCGAGAATGAAATTGGACAGCGGCCCCGCTATTACAATAGCCGCGCGATTGCGTACCGGCTGCCTGTTGAAGGCGCGATGCTTTTCTGCTTCGTCTACCGGCGCTTCACGCTCGTCCAGCATTTTGACGTAGCCACCAAGCGGAATGGCAGCAATAACATATTCGATAACATCATCACCGTCTTTTCGCCGCCACATCAGCAAGGGTTTGCCAAACCCAACTGAAAAACGCAGCACTTTCACCTTGAGTTTGCGCGCTACCCAGTAATGGCCAAATTCGTGAAAGGTTACCAGCACACCAATGGCAATCACAAAAAATACGATGTTGTAAATCAGGCCGCCTGCACTCATGCCGTGCATCCCATCCGTTTTACATATTCAGTTGCGGCAACACGTGCTTCAGCATCTGCCTCCATCACCACATCCAGACTGCTCATGGATTTAACCGGAATTTGAGCCAGTGTTTTCTCAATCACAGTGGCAATTCTGGTAAATGCCAGCTGGCGATTGAGAAAGGCATCCACGGCAATTTCATTGGCTGCGTTCAGCACAGTCGTCGCCGTGCCACCTGTTTTTAATGATTGATAAGCCATGGCCAGGCAGGGGAAACGCCCGAAATCCGGTTGTTCAAAATCAAGTCTTGCGACCGCAAAAACATCCAGAGGTTCAACACCTGAATCAATGCGATCCGGCCAGCCCAGTGCATGCGCAATCGGTGTGCGCATATCCGGATTACCCATTTGCGCCAGCACCGAGCCATCGTTGTAACTCACCATGGAATGAATGACACTTTGCGGATGAATCACAACCTGAATTTTCTCTGGCGTGGTGTTAAACAGATAACAGGCTTCAATTACTTCCAGCCCCTTGTTCATCATGCTGGCCGAATCAACCGAAATTTTTTTCCCCATGACCCAGTTTGGATGTGCCACAGCCTGCTCCGGTGTCACCGTATCAAGACAATGCAAAGACGTAGTGCGAAACGGCCCGCCACTGGCCGTTAACAAAATCCGATTGACACCACTGCGCGCCAGCCCCCTGGCAAAATCATTGGGCATGCATTGAAAAATGGCGTTGTGTTCACTGTCGATGGGCAACAGTTCGGCGTTGTTTTTGCGGATTTCTTCCATGAAAATCTGGCCTGACATCACCAGCGCTTCCTTGTTCGCCAGCAATATCCGTTTGCCTGCGCGTGCAGCGGCAAGCGTCGGCAGCAATCCGGCTGCACCAACAATGGCGGCCATCACATAATCGGTTTGCGGCATGGATGCCAGGGTTTGCAATCCGGACAGGCCTGACAACACCTTTGTGGCGGAGCCGGCCTGACGCAATTTCTTGTCCAGCTGTTCCGCCGCATCGTCATCCATCATGGCGGCAAACGGCGGACGATGTTCCAGGCATTGCTGATACAAACGCTCGACACCGGTGTTGGCAGTAAGAGCCATAACGCGGTAACGGTCAGGATGGCGCGACACTACATCCAGCGTATTGACGCCGATGGTACCGGTGGAGCCGAGTATGCAAACGCCTTTGGCCTGATCACTCATGACTCAGAATAAATTCCAGCATAAACAGGAAAAACGGCGCCGAAGACGTGATGCTGTCAATGCGATCCAGCACGCCGCCATGACCCGGCAATATCGCGCCAGTGTCCTTGATGCCGCGTTCACGTTTCAGCAAACTGATAAACAGATCACCGGCGACGGAAATCAGCGTCGCAAACACCGTCACTACCCACAGCCAGAAAATCTGCACCGGTGTCAATCCAAAAAACCGGCTCGCTGCAACCGCATACAACGAAGTCAGTAACAGCGCGCCATACAAACCCTCACGGGTTTTACCCGGGCTCAGATGCGGCGCCAGTTTAACCCTGCCAAATTTGCGTCCGGAAAAATAAGCACCGATATCGGCAATCCACACCAGCGACACCATGTACAACAACCAGTAAGGTCCATCACCGATTTCATGCACGCGCAACAATGACAGCACAGGCGGAATAATGGTGATCAGCGCAATCAGCAATTTGAAAGCAGAAAATTGTTCGCTGGCGGGTGCCGGCGGTTTCATCGCCATACGCAGCATGACCAGACACCACCAGATGTTGGTCACCAGCAATAAATAATGCAGCCAGTGTGTGTGCAAAATGTAGTGATAAGCCAGATACACCAGCAGTGTTATCACCGCTGCATTGGCCAGACGCAGGGGCACCGCCCGGATACCGGCGAGTTGCGCCCATTCCCAGCCGGCAATAAAGGAAACCAGCAGCAAGGCATACATCAGCATTTCGGTGGGCTGATGCAGAATGGCCCAAACAGCCAATATCGCCAGTGGAATCGCCGTGAGTATGCGTTGCAATAACATCAGCCGTGTCCGGATTGTTCAATCTGTTCGCCGGTTTTGCCAAATCTTCTTTGACGTCCTGCAAACCAGATAAGTGCCTCATCAAATGCCTGCTGATCAAAATCAGGCCATAACAAATCAGTAAAATACAGCTCGGTGTAAGCCATCTGCCAAATCAGAAAATTACTGATGCGCTGCTCGCCACCGGTGCGAATGAATAAATCCGGTTCAGGCAATTCTGCGAGGCACACATGTTCACTCACTATCTGTGCATCAATATTTTCACTGCGCAATTCGCCCCGTTGAACTTTTTCTGTGATTTTTTTGCATGCCTGAGCAATATCCCAGCGGCCGCCATAATTCACCGCAATATTCAACTGCAATCCGCTATTGCTGCCGGTCAGTTGCATGGTTTGCACAATCATTTCCTGCAACTTGTTTGAGAAGGCCGATACATCACCAATGAAACGCACGCGCACCTGCTGTTCATGCAAGCTTTTCACTTCGGTTTGCAGAGCCGACACAAACAACTCCATCAAGCTGCTGACTTCCTGTTCCGGACGCCGCCAGTTTTCGCTACTGAACGCAAAAATGGTCAACGCCTGGATTTTTCTGGCCACGCATTGTTCAACAATCTTGCGCGTAGTCTTAACGCCGGCATGATGCCCCGCCGTGCGCGGCAACAAGCGTTTTTTTGCCCAACGGCCATTACCGTCCATCACGATAACCACGTGGTGCGGCAACTCGTTATTCTGATTCTTTTTTATGTCGATGTTGGTAATGCTCATATATCTTGCAGAAGTAGCAAGGTTCAAGTAGCAAGAAAAAGCATTTCCTTGCTACTTTAAACTTTATACTTGTTACTTATACTTCCATCATTTCCTTTTCCTTGGCCTCAATCGCCTTGTCCACATTGGCGATGTATTTGTCCGTAAGTTTCTGCACCATTTCCTCACCGCGTCTTGCATCGTCTTCCGATACATCTTTTTCCTTAAGCAGGTCTTTGATATCGGTATTGGCATCGCGGCGAATATTACGAATCGCAACACGCGCATTTTCAGCTTCGTGCTTGACCACCTTCACCAGATCCTTGCGACGCTGTTCAGTCAGTGCCGGCATGGGCACACGAATCACCGTACCGGCTGATGATGGATTCAAACCCAGATCAGAATTCTGAATCGCTTTTTCAATAGCGTTGACCATGGGCTTTTCCCAAGGCGTAATCATTAATGTGCGCGCATCTTCCGCCACAATATTGGCGACCTGTTTGATTGGAGTTGGTGTGCCGTAGTAATCCACCATCACGTGATCGAGCAGACTGGGATGGGC
>JAUPMA010000239.1 GCA_030836935.1 Pseudomonadota bacterium
GATCTTGAAATGACAGGAGAACGGCTTTGGCAATTTATCTCAAGCGTGGTTTGGTTATTCTGGCGGGCGCATATATGCTGGCGGCCTGTTCAAGCAGCCCCTCGCCCTGGAGTCAGTCATCCTCTCCATGGGGTGATAAAAACAGCCAGGCCGAACCGGCACCAGTGGCAGCAGAAGAAGAGAAAAGTTCTTTTGTTGAACCTGTGCCGCAGGCCGAAGCCGCCTATGCTCCGGTAGAGCCTGTTGCAGTGGCTGCCGTTGAGCCGGTTGCAGTTGAAACCATAGCGGAGGCGGCTCCCGTTACCAATCAGGTTGCAACAGGTAATGATTTGCGCAGCCAGCCGGCAACTTCATTTGCGGTGCAGGTTTGCGCATCGCGCAGCATGAAACAGCTGGCCGGCTTTGCCAAACGCCATAACCTGTCTGACCAGCTGACCGCGCAAACTACAGTAAAAGGTGAAACCTGGTTTGTGTTGCTCGAAGGTGTGTATGCAACACGTGATGAAGCGCGTCAGGCCCAGACCAGGGTGAGTGGCCAGGTTAGTACCAAGCCATGGATCAGAACCATCGGCTCATTGCATGCTGTGATGCAGTAATTGCAGCATTGCGCGAATGCAAATAAAACCCCCGGATTCATCCGGGGGTTTTATTTCTGCTCAATCAATAAAGTATCGTTATGAGCATAAGCCGGCGCACAGCTGCATAAAATTTTCAGCTGCGATGTTCCGGTGTTTTTGATTTTGTGCGCGGTGCCGGGCGGGATGCAAATGGTGTCGCCGGTTTTTATGGCAAAGCAATTATCCGCCAGAGTCATCAGTCCATTACCCTGGGTGATGTGATACAGCTCCTCGCTTTGCATGTGTTTGTGCAGAAGGGTTTCCATACCGGGCGCCACGGTGGCTTCTGCCAGGCTTTGCAACAAATTACCGTGAATGTGCGGATGCATCAGTTCGCGAATTTGCGAACCATCTTTTGTTGTGAACGGGGTATTGTCATTGTAGTGACTGATGTGTTTCATGGTGTCTCTGTATGCGGATTACCGGATCGGATATGGTTGATCAGTTCTTCAAGGGTGGTAACAGCCGGCAGACATCTGGTGCCTTCACAAATATAGGCGCAAGCATCATTCACCGGTTTCTTGTCAGCAAGTGATTTGTCGAGAATGATTCCGGACGGAATTACAAAACAAAGTGTGCGTGGCAGGTAATACTGATTGATTGCCTGTTGCCAGATTCCTGTTTTGTCTGTATCACCGCGCAGAATAATAATAACCGGCGGATTCAGATATTCCTCAAGTGTATTCAGCATGCTGCAATGCAAAACGGCTTGCTGATTCATCCGGCCTGATGCGGCATACAGACAGCGTTCGACAGCAGAAAGGTATTTTGTATTGCCAGTCAGCAATCCGAGTCTTTGCATGGCCAGGCTCGCGATACCATTACCGGATGGCATGGAATCATCACTGAAAATCTTGCTGCGTTGAATCAGTTTCTCATGATCATGACGGGTGAAATAAAATCCGCCATGATTTTTGTCTTCAAAGTCATCAAGTATTGCATCGGCAATACGTATGGCCCAGTCAAGAAAGTTGTTGTCCCAGCGGCACTGCAAGTATTCGAGTGTGGCCAGCAGCATGCAGGCATAATCATCCAGATAGTAATTCAAATGCGCATTGTCCTGTTTGCCGGAAGCCAGTAACTTGTTGTCACACCACAGGTTATGTGACACAAAGTTCATGGCCTTGCAGGCCGACTCAAGATACTGGTCGTTTGCTGTTGCTCGATAGGCAAGACACATGCCGCGAATCATCAGGCCGTTCCAGGATGCCAGTATCTTATCATCAGTTCCGGCCATGTTGCGCAGTGCGCGTGCCATGAAAAGTTTTTTACAGCTTCGGGATAATGATTCATCTATTTCGTTTTCTGTTCTGCTCAATTCATTAGCCAGTTCGGCATCAGTGAGATATCTGTGCAAATGCCAGCGGTGTTCAAAATTAGCGGCTTGATCCAGCCCGAAACAGCGGGCAAATATTTTGTAGTCATCGGCATTCAGTTGTTGATGAATCTCGTTTCGGGTCCAGACGTAAAATTGTCCTTCCACACCTTCCGAATCCGCGTCCTGTGAAGAATAATAGCCGCCTTGTGGTGATTGCATTTCGCGTATTACCCAGCTGGCGGTCAGGTTAATGGTGTGACTGAATAGTTCATTACCTGAAATTTGCCACGCATAAACATAGAGTGGTAATAGCTGGCCGTTGTCATACAGCATTTTTTCAAAATGCGGAATCATCCAGTAATCGTCTGTCGAGTATCTGAAGAAACCACCACCGATGTGGTCGAACAGACCGCTCATTGCCATTTTTTGCAAATTCAGAAAGAAGATTTCAGATATCGACTGATCGTTATTGGTCCTTGTGCGTGTCAGGCACCAGTGGCGTAATGCGCGTTCAATCATTGCCGGATGGGGAAACTTCGGTGCCCTGCTGAAGCCGCCATTTTTCGAATCAAAAGCAGATAATAATTGATGTCTGGCCATGTCAAGAGGCATGGCATTCAATGTTGAACCTGAATCATTAATTTCATGTTCAGAATCAAGAATATCCATCAAGGAATTATTTTGCTGGATTATTTCATCAAGACGGGTCTGGAATATTTCATGGATGTTGAGCAGTAATTCGCAAAATGAAGGCATGCCGTAGTGTTGTTCTTTTGGAAAATATGTGCCGGCAAAAAAGGGTATCTGGTCATTCGGATCCAGGAATACTGTCAATGGCCAACCACCAGGCCGGCCAGTGAGTATTGAGTGTGCTGTCTGGTAGATCCTGTCAAGATCGGGTCGTTCCTCTCGATCGACTTTTATATTGATAAAGTGCGCATTCATAATACGCGCCGTACACTCATCCTCAAATGATTCATGCGCCATCACATGGCACCAGTGACAGGCTGAATAGCCAATGGACAGTAATATGGGCTTGTTTTCTTTTTTTGCTTGTTCCAGTGCGGCTGTATTCCACGCATGCCAATTTACCGGATTGCAGGCATGTTGTAACAGATAGGGGCTGATTTCGTGGGCAAGCTGATTTTCTGGATTTTTCATGAAGCGGTCTTGCGGAGATGTCAGTCAAATATACATGACCCTGTCTTTTCAGGCGATCTTGCATTGTATTTATTGTATGGGTATTGGCGATCATTCATAATTCAAGGCCATTTGATGTGGACGGGGCGAATATGAGATTGATGGATTTTCTAACACTTTGGTATCGCCGTGTCTGGTATATTCTGGGCGATGAGCTGGGTTATTTTGCAGCCAGCCTCAGTTTTTACACGGTATTTTCTCTTATTCCATTATTCTGGGTGCTGTTTTATGTTGTGAGTCAGTTTGAAGCTTTTGCAATGTACTATTCAAGTATTAAGCAGTTTCTATTGATGAACCTGATTCCGGCCAACACGGTGACGGTTTCGGCCTACCTGGATGAGTTTCTTGAAAACTCGAAGAATATGGGTGCAGTTGGTCTATTTTACATATTCTTATCCTCTGTACTCTTCTTTAATAACTACCAGTATGTGGTGAATAAAATATTTGCTAAGGCTGATTACAGCCTGTTGCATGCAATTAGGACATACTTTGTATTGGCGATACTTATGCCAACTACGCTGGCGGGTTCATTTTTTATGTCTGACGTTATACAGAGTGCAATTGGCAAATACGGTAATGTTCTTCATTTGATGTCGATGCTGTCATTTGCCATGACCTGGGCGTTGTTTTTTGTGTTGTTCAAGATGTCACCCAATATGCGTATTAACTATAAAATAGTCTTGCTGGCGTCATTATTGGTAGCTGGTGTCTGGCAAATTGCCAAGATGCTGTTTGTGCATTATGTAACCTCAAATCAAGTGTATACGTCATTGTATGGTTCATTCAGTGTCATGTTGTTTTTCCTGATCTGGGTTTACTTTTCTTGGTATCTGGTGCTGCATGGCCTGCGTTTATGTTATTTATTGCATTGTCGCAGGGATTATCGGGGATTTATTAATGACTGATTACCCACTCATTAAACTTAAAAAAGACGAAGATCGACGCATTCGTGCAGGTCATTTATGGATATTCAGTAATGAAATTGACGTAGCTGTTACGCCGATTGCGAAAATGCAGCATGGTTCCATGGTGGCTGTGCATGCGCACAGCGGAAAGTTTCTGGCTTATGGTTACATTAACCCGGCATCATTGATTGCTGTACGAATCCTTGGTCGTGATCCGGATTATGTGCCGAATGAATCACTGCTGGTTCATCGTATAAATATTGCCCTGTCGTTGCGCGAAAAATTGTTTGAGCAACCTTATTATCGATTGATATTTGGCGAAAGTGATTTTTTGCCTGGCCTGGTCGTAGACAGATATGGTGATTTACTGGTTGTACAAATCACAACGGCAGGCATGGAAAACATGAAGGAGCAAATTATTGCGGCACTGGACAAGGTATTGCGTCCCAAAACCATCCTGCTGCGTAATGATACTGCGGCACGCGAA
>JAUPMA010000240.1 GCA_030836935.1 Pseudomonadota bacterium
CGGTTTTCAGGTCGGCCGGATTCAATACGATTTCTTCGGTTTCATCGGGTTCCGGCATTACGGCAACGGTGGCAGCCGATGTATGAATGCGGCCCTGCGCTTCGGTGGCGGGTACGCGCTGCACGCGATGCGCGCCGGATTCAAATTTTAATTTTGAATAAGCACCCTGGCCGATGATGCGCGCAATGATTTCCTTGTAGCCGCCATGTTCACCGGGATTTTCGCTCAGCACTTCCACTTGCCAGCGTTGTGTTTCAGCGTAACGGCTGTACATGCGGAATAAATCACCGGCGAAAATCGCCGCTTCATCACCGCCGGTGCCGGCGCGAATCTCCAGAAATATATTGCTGTTGTCATGCGGATCTTTCGGCAACAAACATTTATGTAATTCGGCTTCGAGTAACTCAACCTGTTCTTTCGCGTCTTTCAGTTCCTGTTGCGCCAGTTCGCGCATGTCCGGGTCGCTGTCTTTCAGCATGTCGTTGGCTGAATCAAGATTTTTTTGTGCCTGGCGATAACGGTTGAGTGAGCTGATTACCGGTTCCAGTTGTGCATATTCCTGTGACAGTTCGCGAAACTGTTTCTGGTTGCCGATGACATCAGGCTGGCTCAGTAACCGGCTGATTTCGGCGAAACGCTCGCTCAGATTTTCCAGTTTGATACGAATGGAATCTTTCATGTGATGTGCCGGAATTATTTATCAGCTTTGGCTGAAGGCGTGTGCAAAAACAAATTGCGAATCAGCTCAATGCGATCCGGATCATTATCCTGCCCGGCCTGACGCAAGTGTATTAACGGGTGGTGCAATAATTTATTGGTGAGCGTGTGCGCCAGAAAATCCAGCGCCTCATCGGCGGGCTTGCCCTGCGCCAGCAGGCGACGGGCTTTTTCCAGCACTTCATGCTGGCTGGTTTCGGCATGCTGGCGAATGTCGCGGATGACATCCACCGCATCCAGCGTTTTTTGCCAGTTGAGAAAGGCGATGATCTGGGCATCGATAATTTCTGTTGCCTGCTGTGCGGCCTGCTGCCGCGATTCCATGTTCTGCGCAATGATGTGCTGCAAATCATCCACGGTGTAGAGATACACGTCGTCGAGTTCGCCGACTTCGGCTTCGACGTCGCGCGGTACCGCAATGTCCACCATGAACATGGGCTTGTGCTTGCGTTTCTTCAGCGCTTTTTCCACGGCGCCCTTGCCCAGAATGGGCAACGGGCTGGCAGTGGATGAGATCACAATATCGGCGCGGTGCAGTTGTTCGGGAATTTGCGGCAGGGCGATGGCTTCGCCATTGAATTGCTGCGCCAGATTCTGCGCGCGTTCCACCGTGCGGTTGGCAATAATGATGTGGCCGATCTGGCTGGTTTTAAGATGGCGGGCGGCGAGTTCAATGGTTTCACCGGCGCCGATCAGCATGGCCGTGAGTTCCCGGAAATCGCCAAAAATCTGTTTGGACAAACTGACGGCCGCAAACGCCACCGATACCGGGCTGGAGCCGATGTCGGTATCGGTGCGCACCTGTTTCGCCACCGAAAATGCATGCTGGAACAGCTTGCCCAGCAGCATGCCCACGCTGCCCAGGCTCACGGCCTGTGCATAGGCCTGTTTCATCTGCCCCAGGATTTGCGGTTCGCCCAGTACCATGGAATCGAGGCCGCAGGCGACGTTGAGGGCGTGGCGAATGGTTTCGTCGTGGTGGTACAGATAAAGGTGCTGGCTGAGGTCATCGGCCCTGAAGCCGTGAAAACGGCTGAACCATTCCACCAGTAGCCGGTCAGCCTGTTGCTGGTCGTGGACCGTGCAGTACAGTTCGGTGCGGTTGCAGGTAGAGAGTATGGCGGCTTCGGTCACGCCATCGACTCTGGCCAGCGAGCGTATCGCTTCGGGCAGGGTGTCCGGGGTAAAGGCCAGGCGTTCGCGCAGTTCAACTGGCGCCGTCTTGTGGTTGAGTCCGATGGTAATCAGTGGCATGTCAGGTGGTTGCGAGGTGCGAACTGGCGTGGCGAAAGTGCGAAATTCTGAGTCATGGGCGTGGCGATTAC
Source organism: Pseudomonadota bacterium (assembly GCA_030836935.1). Lineage (GTDB taxonomy): Bacteria > Pseudomonadota > Gammaproteobacteria > SZUA-229 > SZUA-229 > JACPVK01. The sequence goes on from JAUPMA010000240.1 coordinate 2,043, forward strand.
AAGCTGGCGGCTGGCCGGGGATGACGGCAGGCGGCTCATTCGTGGTTTATATTTGTAGCAAGTGATTTTTTCGCGGCCCGGCTGGCGCGAAAGGCAAGGTGGTCATGCTGAAATCCATATTCATGAAAATTCTGCCGGTGGCAATTGTGCTGCTGGCCGGCTGTGTGTCGCCGGCGCATCGTGACGCCGTTTCATCACCCGTGGCGGCGGTGCCGTCCGGTGAAGAACTCAATGGCGATTTGCTGTACCGGTTGCTGGCCGGTGAATTTGCCGGCAGTCGTGGCGACATGGATGCGGCGGCGCAGTTTTATGTTGAGGCAGCGGGCGATACGTCTGATCCCCGTGTGGCCGCACGGGCAGCGCATATTGCGATTTATGCCGAGCAGTACGATGCCGCGCTCGATGTCATCGGGCGCTGGCAGCAGTTGTCGCCTGCGGCCGGTGAAGAGATTGCACGGGTCAGGGTGCTGGCCCTGCTGCATCTTGGCGAAGTGGATGCCAGCGTGCAGGATCTGCTGCCCCTGCTGTTGCGCGATGGAAAAATGAATGACAGCGCGATCAGCGTTCTCAGTCATGTCCTGCAAAAGGAAGCCAGCCCGGAAGTGGCTCTGTCGGTGCTGCGCCAGCTCGATCAGCTTTATCCGCAGCAGCCGCGTTTAATGCTGTTGCGGGCGCGTCATGAAGTGAACGCCAGTCAGCTCGATGTGGCGCAGGCGCTGGTGAATGGCGTAATTGCGCTGGAGCCGGAAACCGGGGATGCCTGGCTGGTCAAGGCGCAGATTCTGGCGGCGCAACAGAATGAAAATGAGGCAATCGAGGCGGTATCCAAGGCGGTGGGGCTGCGTTCCGATGATACCCAGCTCCGGCTGCAATACGCCCGCATGCTGGTGCAGCGCACCGATTACGCTGCCGCCTGGCAGCAGTTCAGTATCCTGCACGACAAGTTGCCGGATCATCCTGATGTGCTGCTCAGCCTGGGCCTGCTGTCGATTGAAACCGGCAGGGTGGATCTGGCGAATGGCTATTTGCAATCGCTGATTGACAAGGGTCATCACTCTGCCCAGGCACATTATTATCTGGGTCGTATCCAGCAGGCACAGGGCAGGCTGGGTGTGGCCATTGCCAATTATGAGCGTGTTGATCAGGGCGAATATTTTCTTGATGCCCGCATTCGGGTGGCTGGCCTGTTGGCCATGACCGGCGAAGTTGACAAGGCCATGCTGCAATTGCAGGGCCTGATGCAGGCCGGTGGTGACAATAATCAGGATGTGCGGCTGTATCTGGCGCAGGGAGAAGTATTGCGTAACGCCGAGCGCAACCAGGAAGCCATGAAGGTTTACAACGCAGCAC
>JAUPMA010000241.1 GCA_030836935.1 Pseudomonadota bacterium
AGCATGCCAAATGCCATGGCCATAACAGGCCTGATTGAATTCATGGTGTGAATTTGCCCAGAAGAATGGTATCGATGCGATCTTGCATGATTTGAAAATCCTCGCCGTTTACATCATAAACCAGCCAGGTAGTAACCGGTTTTTGCTTGCCGCGTACCTGTATGGTGCGAAATGCCTGTGCCAGAACACGCTGTTTGATGCCGGGTTGCTGGTAAAGTTCATCCAGAATCACAATCTGGCCGCTGCCGGCCACGGCAGACAGGCGCGAGGCCAGGTTGACGGTATCGCCGATTACTGTGTAATCCATGCGCTCCGCTGATCCCAGGTTGCCGGCAACCATATTGCCCGAATTGACCCCGATCTTGAAATGCACCGGCAACAAGCCGCGGCGTATCCGGAATTCGTTCAGCCGCATCACCAGCTTGTGTATCATCACGGCACAGGCCAGTGCATGAAAACTGTGATCGGCATCTTCATCAGTCACACCAAAGACAATCATGGCGCAATCGCCGATGAATTTGTCGATATGTCCCCTGTACATGCTGGCAATGCGTGCAATATATGAAAAATATTCATTGAGTAATTCAATGACATCCTGTGGTGACATGTTTTCTGCCAGAGCGGTAAAACCAACCACGTCGGCAAATACAACGGATGCCTGAACATGTCTGCCGCCAAGTTCAATCCGGTCGGGCTGTTCCATGATTTTTCGTGCAACATTGCTCGATACATAACGTGAAAATGCATTTTCAACCTGCGTCTTGCGCAACAAGCCTTCCGCCATCTGGTTAAATGCCTGTGCCAGATCGCCGATTTCATCATTACGATATTCACGCAAGCGGTAAGCATAGTTGCCCTGGTCAATTTCCTGGCTGGCTGTAACCAGATGCAGAATCGGACGTGACAAATGTCTGCTCATGATAAATGCAACCACAATGGCCAGCAGTGCAGACAATACCGTTATCTGGATAATCATCAGGCCTGATGCACGCAATGATTGCTGCATGGCCGTGCTGGAGAATGTCAGCACCACATGTCCGGCAACCAGATTATTGAATTCAATCGGGCTGATAAAACTGCGCAATACATGGCTTCCGTTTTGCCATTCAAATGCGTGTACCTGCTGCAATGAATTCAGTAATGTTTTTTCACGTTGCGTTTCAATAATTGCCGTGTCCGGCTGTATGCCACTTCCAGCCAGAGTTTCGCCTTTTTCTGATACAACCAGCACGCCAAGAACATTGTTGTCGGGCAGGCTGTTTGCCAGTGTCTGCAATCCCAGTGCATCATCAGCCATTACCAGATCACTGGCGCTGTTCGCCAGTTGTCTGGCCAGTGTATTGCCCATGTTATCAATTTGTTGTGACAACACATTTTTCTGCTGCTGCAAAATGACAAAACCCAGCAGGCCCATGCCGGTAATGATGAGCAACCCTATGGCGATTGCCAGTTTTATGGCAATAGAAAGCCGGTTCCGTTTTCTGGAATATTCTGGCACGGGTATTACATCATGCATTTGCGAAGACACAGATTGAACCGGGTTACTGGATAATGCATATGGTAACACGACAGGATTCTGTCACCTGCCTTGATGCTTGCATGGAGCAGGCAGCAGAAAACTGCCATAATGAAAATGTTTCCTGTTTTTATTAACCCGTAAATGAATATTGCCGGGTTAATAAACCGGTATACGGATTGCACCGGCATGGCACAGGCCGTAGGTTAATAATACTCAGCAAAATCATGAATGCATTACTTCAGGTCAATCAGTTAACCCGGCATTTTGGCCGCATCAAAGCCGTAAACGGTATCAGCTTCGATGTGTCCCGGGGTATATGCCTTGGATTGCTTGGCCCCAATGGCGCCGGAAAAACCACAACCGTGGAAATGATGGAAGGCATCAGCAGGCCGGACAGGGGTGAAATCTTGTACAAGGGCAAGCCGCTGGGAAAAGATTTTCGTGCTCAGGCGGGCATCATGTTCCAGTCAACTGCCTTGCAGGAATTCATTACAGTTGCAGAAACACTGCAACTGTTTTCGCGTTTATATGCTCACGTTACGCCTGTCAATGAGTTGATTCGCAGCTGTTCGCTGGAAGAATTCCTTGATCGCGATACCCGTAAACTTTCCGGTGGCCAGCGCCAGCGGTTATTGCTGGCTATTGCACTTATCAATGATCCGGAAATCATTTTTCTGGATGAACCAACAACCGGCCTTGATCCACAGGCACGACATAACTTCTGGGCCTTGATCCGCCAGATCAAGTCACGCAACAAGACAATTATTCTGACAACGCATTACATGGAAGAAGCGTATGAACTGTGTGATGAGATCATCATTATGGATCATGGTGAAATCATTGCGCAGGGCACTCCAAAATCGTTGCTGGCAAGGCATTTCAGCGATGTGATCCTGCAACTTCCGTTGCCAGAAAATCTGCCGGACTTTTCTGCCTGTCACGGGTTCAGTGTTCAGTACCGCGACAAGATGCTGGAGTTGTTTTCCGCTGACGTTAATTCAACAGTGCAGCAATTGCTGGCGCTGGGTTTGTCTCTGGATGGTTTGCGTGTGCGCGAACGCAATCTTGAAGATTTGTTTCTTGAACTCACCGGCAAGGAGATGCGTTTATGAGCTGGCAACGTTTTTTTGCCGTGCTGGTTGCGCGCAACAAGGAATTTTTGCGCGACAAGGCAGCATTGTCATGGAATCTGGTGTTTCCGGTTTTAATTGTGCTGGGATTTGCGTTTGCATTCAGTGGCAGCACTGACGATCAGTACAAGGTCGGTGTCATTC
>JAUPMA010000242.1 GCA_030836935.1 Pseudomonadota bacterium
GGTCATACGCGACAGGGTTTCATCATCAGTTGGCGCAACAGTAAGCGACTCGATGTTATATGCCCGTGCTGAAAACAGGCCGGCTACTCGTGACAGCGCACCGGATTCATTTTCCAGAAGAATTGAAATAATGTGTTTCATTTTTTACACCAGAATCATTTCGTTCAGACCGGCACCAGCCGGAATCATCGGGTACACGTTTTCTTCGCGATCGGTAATAAAATCAAGAAACACCGTGCGATCCTTATACTTGCCGAACGCGGCTTCCAGCGCCGGTTTGACATCTTCCGGTTTTTCGATACGCAGGCCAACATGGCCATAAGCTTCAGCCAGTTTGACGAAATCGGGCAATGAATCCATGTACGACATTGAATAGCGTTTTTCGTAAAAGAATTCCTGCCACTGCCGTACCATGCCCAGATAACGATTATTCAGGTTAATGATTTTTACCGGCAAACCAAACTGTTTGCAGGTAGCCAGTTCCTGTATACACATCTGGATACTGCCTTCGCCGGTAATGCAGGCCACAGCCGCTGCCGGATGCGCCAGCTGTACTCCCATGGCCGCAGGCAAACCAAAACCCATGGTGCCCAAACCACCGGAAGTGATCCAGCGGCGCGGTTTGTCGAACGGATAAAAATGCGCTGCAAACATTTGATGCTGCCCCACATCCGATGTAACAAACGCATCGCCCCTGGTTACTTCATGCAATGCCCGGACAACCGCCTGCGGTTTGATTACACTGCTGTTGCGGTCATATTTAAGACAATCCTGTGCGCGCCATTCGTTGATCTGTTTCCACCAGGCGTTCAGCACACCGGCTTCAATATGGCGCTCATCATCTGTCATCAGGCGATTGAATTCTGTCATCACCGGCTTCACGTCACCGACTATCGGCACATCCACTTTTACATTCTTGGAAATGGATGCCGGATCAATATCAACATGAACAATGCGCGCATCCGGACAGAATTTTTCCAGATTGCCGGTCACCCGGTCATCAAAGCGTGCGCCGATGGCAATCAGCACATCGCAATGATGCATGGACATGTTGGCTTCGTAAGTGCCGTGCATGCCGAGCATGCCAACAAACTGTTTGTCTGTGGCCGGATAGGCGCCAAGCCCCATTAACGTATTGGTAACCGGTGCGCCCAGTGCGCGTGCAAATTGAATCAGTTCTGGCGATGCATTGCTGAGAATCACGCCACCACCTGTGTAAATCATTGGACGTTTGGCAGTGTAGATAATATCCAGCGCTTTCTTGATCTGGCCAACATGGCCCTTCACCGTCGGATTGTAGGAACGCATCCTGATTTCGCGCGGATAGGAAAACTCGGTGCGGTGCGCGGTGACATCCTTTGGAATATCCACCACCACCGGGCCGGGACGGCCAGTGGCCGCCAGATAAAATGCCTTTTTCAAAGTGATTGCCAGATCCTTGACATCTTCTACCAGAAAATTGTGCTTGACGATCGGGCGCGTAATACCCACGCAGTCCACTTCCTGAAAGGCATCATTACCAATCAGGGCTCGCGGAACCTGTCCGGTAATCACTACCATGGGAATGGAATCCATGTAAGCCGTCGCAATACCGGTCACGGCATTGGTCGCTCCCGGGCCGGAAGTCACCAGCACTACACCTGTTTTGCCCGTGCTGCGCGCATAACCATCCGCAGCATGGGCGGCGGCCTGCTCATGGCGCACCAGAATATGTTGCAGCTTGTCCTGCTTGTACAGGGCATCGTAAATATGCAGCACTGCACCGCCGGGGTAACCAAAAATATGTTCAACACCTTCTTCAATCAGGCACTGAACCACTATCTCCGCACCAGTCAATTCCACCGTAGAGGTCTCCGTAGAACTTAAAATACCTTGAAAATCATGGACTTTTTTTGATCGCCGCAAGATCGGCGGGCCGTGCAGTTTAGCGCAAAAAATATATGGATGACAGGGAGATAAAGTAGAAAAAATCCTGGCGACAAAACGACGGGAGCAAACAAGCAAAACCCCGGTCATGGCCGGGGTTTTGTATAACGCGAGCTATTGACTAGATGCAGGCATGGATCAGAAATCGCCAGACTTGCCGCCAGCCACCTTGGTCAATGCTTCCTTGATGGCATCGGGTGTCGGCATGATGTTCATGAAGCTGTTGTCACCCATCATGCTCAGGTCAGGGAAGTTGATGGCAATGCGGAAACGGGCATGCAGTGCTTCAACTTTCTTGTCCTTGACCAGGATTTCATAAGGCAGATGCGCGGTTGAACGCAGTTCCTTGAAATCGATTTCGCTCATGATGAACTTGTCATCCTGATACTTGTTGCCCTTGGCGCCTTCTGACTTCATGCCAACACCGAACAGGGTCTGTGATGTACCGGGGATATCAATGCGATAAACCTGTGAAATGCCGCTGGTTTTGGCGCTGAGGTTTTTCTCAACGGTGGCAACGGCTTTTTCATAGCTGCCCTGGCTGGCCAGTTCCAGCGGTTCATCGAAATATTCCATACCGAAGGTATAGTGATATTTGCCCAGTGCTTTTTCGCTCAAGCCTTTGGCAGGACCGAAATCCTTGGTATGACCCAGCGCTGCTTTCAGTGCAGCAGATGTCTGCGGCAGTTTTGAATCAACGCGATAAGCCTTGGCCATGTAAAAAGGATTGGTGTAAGAAACCTGTACCTTGCCACCGATTTCGGTGAGCGATACACGCTGCGCTGCCACATAACCACCCCGGTCATGCGTCTTTGCAGCGGCCTTCAGTTCATCGTTGGTAACAACAATGATATGGGCGCCTTCATAAGGTGAGTATTCGCCTGCAATGGTGAAACCATTACCGGTTAACGCTGTTTTGGTTGCATCCAGCTTGTCTGCAATCTTACCGGCATCGTTTGAAGCCAGGGCGAATGGCAGATAGCTATCTTCTGCCTGGGCTGCCATGGCAGCCAGGCCAACCGCTAATGCAAAAGCATAGGTGTACACTGATTTGATGTTCATTTTGTGCTCCATCTCCAATTTAGTTATGAGCGACGAGTGCCGCGCGGGGTAGAAACTAACCCCCCGATCAGGTGATTGTCAACGCAAGATAAAATATTTTTTTACCCGATACCCGGGGAATAAGCACAGATGAATATTAGGTTGCACTAATAAATTCTTGGAATCATCGGGTTACCGGACCTGAACCCCCCGCAAAAATCTGCCATAAAAAATTGGAATAAAAAAAGCCGCGCAATGCGCGGCCTTTTTTTGTTGACAACCTTTGCGGAAAAAATCAGAAGTTGTAGGTGTACATCAACTGCCAGCTCAGCTGGCTGTGCTGCACCATTATTCCGGCGCCGTTGACCTGATCCACTTCCAGCGCGTTCATCAAGGCGAAATCAATACCCTGATTGTCAGCCATCTTGTAGCCAACACCGGCTGTGATGTGATTTTCTTCAATGGCCGGGAACAAGGCATTCATGTAAGCATCCGGACATGGATTATTCGCCAGATTCATACCTGCACGCAGAGTCAAAGTATCATCCATTTTGTAGGCCGCACCAAACTGGATAGCGGTCTGGTCTTTCCAGTCTTGGTACATTTCAAAATCGACCGATGTACCAGCAAAACCTGCTGCCATTGGATCTGCCTGGGTTGCATCCGCAGTAAACGCCAAGCGGAATGAATCCATCACATCAGACCACATAATCTGTTTTACATCGACAGCAACCATCAGCTTATCACTCACTTGGTAAGCTGCGCCTACACCCAATGTTGCAGGCCACTGAAAATCTACAACACTCACACTACCCGTAACCGGAACATCAAAAGCAGTAGAACCAGCGGCTGAAGAATTTATCGTTCCGTCATCAAGGAAGTCATTGCTAAAATTAGCGTTCATGGTCATGCTTCCATTGCTGGTTTTCATGTCACCCAAACTGGTCTTGAAATGATATGCACCACCGATAGTTAATTTGCCTTCTCTGGCTACAAAACCAATCTTTGCACCATAGCCTGTTGATGTAGCTTCACCAGTAAAGTCACTATCGTATGAAAAATCGAAACGAGCTGTATTAACTGGATTAGTACCATCAATCATTCCAGCCATCACCGCACCATTAATTGCTGTAAGCATGGTACCGCCAGCTGTACCGCCAGACTGTGTACCTGTTGGGAAAAAGTCCATAAATTGCGAACCTGACA
>JAUPMA010000243.1 GCA_030836935.1 Pseudomonadota bacterium
AAAACCTATGTGCGCGACATGCAGCCGGTAATTGAAATGAAACCCGATGCGCTGATCATGGCTGATCCGGGATTAATCATGATGGTGCGTGAAACCTGGCCGGAAATGCCGATTCATTTATCCGTACAGGCCAACACCGTGAATTATGCAGCAGTAAAATTCTGGCAGTCCGTCGGGATAGAACGCATTATTTTATCGCGCGAATTATCGCTGGACGAAATTGCAGAAACCCGCCAGCAATGCCCCGACATGGAATTAGAAGTATTTGTTCACGGCGCATTGTGCATTGCCTATTCCGGCCGCTGTTTATTATCCGGTTACTTTAATCACCGCGACCCCAACCAGGGCAGTTGCACCAATGCCTGCCGCTGGGAATACAAAACCACCGAAGCCGTCGAAGCGGCAGAAGGCAAATTTGTACCCAGTGCATCGGTGTTATCCATGGATGCTTTCAGGCACTCACAAAATCTTGGCAGTTGCGGTGATCAGGTGCGTCATCCGCTGGCGGACAAGGTGTATTTTCTCGAAGAACAAAACCGCCCCGGCGAACTCATGCCGGTGCTGGAAGATGAACACGGCACCTACATCATGAATTCAAAAGATTTGCGCGCCGTGGAACACGTACACAAGCTGGTGCAGATCGGCGTTGACAGTCTGAAAATCGAAGGCCGCACTAAATCACATTATTACGTGGCACGCACCGCACAAAGTTATCGCATGGCGATTGATGATGCGCTGGCGGACAAACCGTTCAATCCGCAACTGCTCGGCATTCTGGAAAACCTTGCCAACCGCGGTTACACCGACGGCTTTTTTGAGCGTCACCACACCCAGGATTACCAGAATTACATTGAAGGCAATTCCATTGCGCACCAGCAACAGTTTGTTGGCGAAGTCACCGCCTACGACAAAAACACCGGCCTGGCAGAGATTGATGTCAAAAACAAATTTGCCGTAGGCGACAAACTGGAAATCATCCAGCCTGCCGGCAATGTCAACATGGTGCTGGAACACATGGAGGATTTACGCGGCAACGCCATGAACGAAGCGCCGGGTGGCGGCTGGCATATCCGGATTCCATTGCCGGAATCGGCGGCAAAACTGGGACTGATTGCGCGTTACATTGCGTAACCCGGCTACAGCAACCAGTCCGGACGAAAAATAATCATTGCACCCAGCAGCAACATCACGATACCGCTCACCAGTTTCAGCATGCGGCCCGCATTGTCGGTAAGTTTGCGGCTGCTCAGAGCCATCACCGCCGTCGTCACCATCAGCGTATCATCCGCCATATAACCCAGAATATATAAACCCAGATACGCATAGTGCGCTGCCGGATTCAGGTTATGTTGCGCCAGCACCGCGGTATAAACAGCGGGCAAGCCGGCTGTACACAAGGCCTCGATAAAATTCACCACCACCGCCAGTACCGTCACTGCAAACAGCGAAGGCAGCAAGGTCTCTGCGCGCAATATGCTTCGCATGCGTGCGTACAAACCCGGTTTGACCGATTCGGGAATGGAAAGCGAAACACCCCTGCCCAGTGCAACAAAATCCTTGACGTTAATAAATCCGATTACCAGCGCCGCCACACCAAGCGTCCAGCGCACGGTTGCCGACAAGCCAACCAGCAGAAAAATATTCAGCCACGCAGCCATGAAAGCATAATAAACCGCGCCACTCACCAATAAAAAAATACCGGCAATCAGCGCCATGCGTTTGCGATTTTACAAATGCACCAGCATGGACAACAGAAACAGCAGCACCCACATGGCACAGGGATTAAAACCATCCAGCAACCCCATCGCCAGCGTGAATAACGGCAGTCCCATTTCTGACGCACTGAGCTTGCCAAACGAAGTTGTCCCGACGGTCTTGTTGCGCCGTGTTATTTGTTCGTCCACCAGCATCGCAAGTTCCGGCCCGGTAATTTCCGCGCTCTCGAAACCAACCAGAACCTGATCATCAACAACAAATGTCGGCACACCGGGAGGCCAGACACCGGCGCGCCGTGAATGCCGCGCCAGGTCATCGCGGGCAGAAGCATCATCGACAACGGAACGATATACAATCTGCAACCACGGCCGTTCTGCCGCGAATGCCGGAAGATAATTTTTGGCCTCCGCGCAATGCGGGCAACCTTCACGCACAAATACTTCCAGCACCACTTTTTCGGCAACCGCCGGCGATCCGCTGTTTGCCGCCGCCAGCGGTAATGGCAGCGCAAGCCACACCAGCAGCCATATCAGTACACGGAACAGATATTGTGTTGCAGGAATAGCATCGCCAGCAGGAAACCGGGCAGAAAACCGGAAAGATTTCAAATCGGGGTGATTCATGTTACTACCGGAACACTTGAAAACAATGCGCCGCCTGTTTCAGGCAAAAAAGAACTCGCCACAAAGGACACGGAGTTCACAGAGAAATCAACACAGAATCCTCTGTGTCCTGTGGTAAAGAATTTAGAATGGTATTCTTTTCATCTGCGTTTTTTCTTCCTGATGAAAAGCCTGGAACAGCATTCATCACCAGGCTTTATTATCATCCAGCCATTTCAGACTCAGAAAATACCAGCCTGTAATCGGCAGCATCATTGCAAACCAGCTCCAGTCTTCAATCAGGAACTGTGTGCCGATGAGTGTTTGCGAAGCAAATACACTGCCCCACGGGATACAATAAATTGTGAACAACACGCAGGCCCAGATTAACCACAGCGCATGCTTGCGTTTTTCAATACTGGAGAAGGCAAGAAAAACCCAGAGGGGCATTTTGTCAGTTTTTTGCATATCGCCTTCCCGTTTTCAACTGATTACGCAATTGATGCGGCGATGCTTCAGCACCGGAAAATTCTTGCGCGTTTTGCGCAGGTAATTCATATCAATATCCGCAACCACCACGCCGTTACCGCTCTGGATGCGATTCAATATTGTGCCCCACGGGTCAACAATCATGCTGTTGCCGTGCGTTTCGCGGCCATTGATGTGAAAACCGCCTTGCGCAGCGGCAATGAGATAGCACTGGTTTTCAATAGCGCGGGCACGCAGCAACGGTTCCCAGTGTGCCTTGCCGGTGATGGCCGTGAATGCTGAAGGCAGCACACAAATATCCATGCCCTTATCAGCGAGATTGCGAAACAGTTCCGGGAAACGCAAGTCGTAACACACAGCCATGCCGATTTTGCCGATAGGTGTATCCACCACCACAATTTCTTCACCGGCTTCGGTGGTTTGTGATTCGTTGTATTTTTCGCCGGTGTCCTTGATCAGCACATCAAACATGTGAATCTTGTCGTAGCGTGCAACCTGCTCGCCCTTGTCGTTGAACAACAAACTGGCGGCGCGTGATTTGCTGGTATCGCTGGCTTCCAGCGGCAGCGTACCGCCCACCAGCCAGATGCCGTGTTTTTTCGCCTGGCTGGCAAGAAATTTCTGGATCACGCCCTTGCCCGGTGCTTCGGCGTGCTTGACCCGCTCCTGTTCGGACATGGCCATCAGGGCGAAATTTTCCGGCAGCACAACCAGACCCGCACCCTGTTTGGCGGCATCTTCTATCAGCCGTTTTGCCTGATCCAGATTGGCCTGGATATTGGGGCCGGAGGCCATTTGTATTGCTGCCACTTTGCTCATTCATTACTCCCCATTATTAAATCGGTAAAAAACCCGTCCGGATTACTGCCGGGCCAGTAAAACCAGATAAATCGTATCGCCGGCACCACTGCCCGGCAATGTCTGCATGGCACCGGATGGCACACCCAGCGCCACCAGCCAGTCAAGCAGTTCATGCACCCAGATTTCGCCTTCCTCGCCACCGGGATAGCGCAATTCGATGATGCCGCCCGGCGTATTCATCCAGCGCTGCACCAGATCAGCCAGATCCGGTTGCTTCAGCAAGGCGTCACCGCTGCGCAGGTTATCCCATTGTCCGGCACGCAATGCCAGCATGACTTCCGCAGATTCTTCGGCAAGCAGCGGCGCCAGCAGCAGGCCTTGCAGGGCAATCAGGACAATGAGCCGGCGCATCACAGGTCGTTATTCTCGTTATTCACCGTTTCCGGCGCGTCAATCAGGGTTACGCTGGGTTTGTCCCAACTGCCTTTTACGGTGTACTTGTACTGGGCGATTCTATCCACGCGCAGCAGCTTCTGGAAGATGTGCACCACGACGCCGGTAATCGGACCGCCGGCCACCGTGCCAATCAGTGTCAGCGTATTGCCGACACCCGGCACCACAGTAATGGTCTGATCGAAATCTTCCTGCACCAGACCGATACGGCCCTGCATGCTGATTTCCGCCACTTTGCTCTTGATGATGAAATCATTGCTGTAGGCATTGCCGTTGGCAAAACTGAAGCGGGCGTCAAGATCGTCAAAGGCAAAGCCTTCGCGCATCTGCTCACCAAAATCCAGCGAGAGCAGTGTGCGGAAATTGAATATGCCGAGCAGGCGGCCGGCACCGGCCTCGACATGCTGGATGCGGCCTTCCTGCAAATGCAGGCTGGCATCGCCATTGAGCCTGGCCCAGCTGAAGTTTTGCGGCGCATCCTGCCATCGCCAGTGAAATTCAGCCTCGCCACGGGTCTGTTCCAGGTTCTGGCCCAATCCCATTTGCGACAGCGAAGCGCCCAGGTCGTCGGCTTTTACCCTGAAATCAAACCGCGTGACATGCGGTACGCGCCAGCTGCTTTGCCAGCTGCCACGGCCATTGAGGCTGAATTGCGGGCCATTCAGCTCGAGCAAATCGATTTCCATGCCGCTGCCGGTGCGGCGGGTATGCAGGTTTACGTTGCGCAACTGCACCTGGCCCCAGTCCAGCTGCGCAATATGCGCCTTGAGTGGCGGAATCTGCCGCGGCAACAGACCCGTATCCGGTTTCTGGCCGGGCTCCCTGCTGTCGTCACCCTGACTGGCCTGCAGGGCCGCCAGATCAAGCCGCTCCAGATCCAGCGTCATGATCTCGTCGAGTTCGAAATCCTGCATGAAACTGGCGCGACCGCGCAGCAACGTGCTGTCGGCCTGCACCTGCCAGCGCTGGCTGCGGCGTTCGGCCCGGGCTTCGTAACTGCCAGCCAGGGCAGCCCGGATATTCATGTCGCCGTTTCGCAGCCAGTCCAGATCCAGACGCAGTTCCCCGGCTTGCTGCGCCGGTTTCGCCAGAAACAGTGGCAGCTGGCTGGCCACGCCCTGCATTTCGCCGCTGGCGGCCAGGCTCAGTTCCACACCATCGGCCCTGGGCTGCATGGGTATATCTATGGTGGCCTGCCAGTCACTGCCGCCGGATACCTTGCCCTGCCAGTCCGGCAGCGGCGCCAGCAGGCTGGCCAGCGGCGCAAAACCCTGCACCGCAATACGGCTGTGATTGACGCCCTCAATGAGGATCGGCTCGATATGCAGTGACAGCGGGTAATTATCGAGACTGGCGCGCAACCGTTCGGCCTCGAGACTGGCTTCGGTAAAACGCAGCACACCGTTTACGCCCTTGAAACGATAGTGCTGTTCCGGCAAATACAGCTCATTGCCGGTTAAGGCCAGACGCCCGCTGACTTGCGTGCTGTCATCTCCTGCCAGCGGAATCTGCAAATCCAGCCCGAGCCTGGCCTGGCCGCTGGTTTGCAGGGTGCTGACAAAATCCAGGGAGTTTTTCAGTGGGCTTTCCCCGACAAAACGGATCATCTCCGGCAAGGGACCGCTGACATCACCATTAACCGCCAGCCGGGCATTTGCCAGGTCATCAATCGAGACAGTGGTGTCGGCCAGGGCGGCACCAAGGATCTCGCCGCGTCCCTGGTCAATCAGCATGGCGTTGTTGCGAAACCGCACCCGGGCGCCCAGACCGGTGATAGCCGGCCAGCCCGGCTGGTAATCAAGCTCGCCATTGGCCACATCGAACTGCGCCAGCATTACGCCTTCATGACTGGTGAAAGGAAAATCCTGCAACTGGCCATAAAACAGGAAACCGCCGGCCAGGTCACCCTTGACCAGGGCGCGATCCAGCCAGTCCACCGTATCCTTGTCCATAATGCCAGTGGGCAGGTAATGGCTCGTATAGGCCACCTTGCCCTGATCGTAATGCATCGCCAGATCCATGAATGCCGGTGCATTCTGCGGCACCAGCAGATGCAGGCTGCCACGGGTGCGGATATGCGGCGAGACGGCAGCAATCTCCCCGGCATAAATCACGGTCTGGCTGGTGTCATGGCTGACAAACACATCCGCCGCCAGGCTTTCCAGGTTCAGTGGCTGCCGGAACAGATCCGTGAAAACCAGTTTTACGTCCTGGCTGTCGAGCTGCACCCGCGCCTGCCGGTTTTGATAAGCCAGCCGGCCATCCAGACCACTAACGGAGGGCAGGTTTGCCTGTTGCGAACTGTAACCGGCATCGGTAAACCGGCTGCTGAAAAACAGCGCCTCGGGTTGCGCCAGCGGCAATTTCAGATCCACATCATGCAAATCACCCTGCGGCTGCCAGGCCTGCAACGGCGTGACCCAGTCGGCCAGGGCCGGTTGCGGCAGAAAATTGTTCACCAGTCCGGCAAGATAGGCCAGATCATCCATCTGCAAATAGCTGGCGCGCAGGCTGAACTGCTGCAACGGCTCATCCATCCGCAGCGATAGCGCCGATGGCTGCTGCCAGGATTGCCGGCCACGGTGGATTTCCAGGCCACTTACATCGGCCTGCCAGCCGTCCGGCTGTTGCCGCCAGCGCAGGTTGCCGATGAGCCGGTCCAGTTTCCACGAATGGACATTTCTGTTCAGGTAATGCAGCGCCATGTCCTCGCCGCTGACCAGGGAGTACACCCGCTGCACCTGCAATTGCTGCCAGTCGATCCAGATATTGGCGTCAAGCTGGCCATCGGCGGTGAAATCAAACCAATCCCAGTAATCATTGAACCAGGGCTTGAGACGCACATGCTCCAGCGCCGCATACATACGGCCCCGCCATTGTTCCGGCCGCTCCAGCGGCCCGCTGATATCCGCCAGCAACTGCACATGGCCGCCGTAGCTTTGCGGCAAATCCAGATCAATGGCCAACTGGTGCCGCGGCGCATCATTCAATAACGCAATATTCACATCCTGAATAGCCAGATGCTGGTTATTGCGCTGCTCATCCTGCCAGTCGAGCTGGATGTCGTGGAGATAAATGGAAGTATTCTGCAACAGATGCAGGATTTCGGGAGGAATCCGCAACGGCCCTTCTTGCGGCGCCGGCAGCATCAGCCCCTGTATCTGCCAGCGGCCATCCGCCAGATGCCGGACTTGCAGATGACTGCCGTTGAACGCCACAAAGCCGAGCCGCAACTGCTGCTGCCGGATACTGGCCAGCCAGTCAAACCCCACCAGGATTTCATCGACATGCAAGAGATGACGTGTGCCGTCAGGATCAAAAATATCCACATCCAGCAGCTTCAATCGCGGTGACAACCACCAGATTTCAGCATCCACACCCTGAATGTTGACCGGCACGCCCAGCTGCCTGGCCAGCTGCTCGCGAATGTTGTCACCGTAATCGGTGACGTGCGGCAGCAACAGGCGCAGCACACCAAACATCAACGCCAGCAAGACCAGCAGCGAAGCCAGCAGAATGATGAGGCGATTACGCCAAGTGTGCGTACGGGAGATCAAGATAGCAGGACATTCAGGTAAAACAGATGCGGCAATCGTAGCAATAATGAGCACAAAGGTTAAAGCTTAAAGTGCAAAGTAAAGGTTTTTGCTTGCCACTTTAAACTTTAAACCTGCACCTTCCCTAACAGCTTGTTGAAAAACGTTTTCGAGGCCGCCGATGCAA
>JAUPMA010000244.1 GCA_030836935.1 Pseudomonadota bacterium
AGATGAATGCGGATCATGTTTACCTTGCAAGCAGTGTTCTGAAACTAATTTTAACATATCGAAGCGATAATCTTTCCGGGCAAAAATTCCAATTTGTGCGTTAAATCTTTTCTTTTGGATGAAATATTCAGGCTAGTGACTGGTTCCTGCTGATCGGGTCAGCTTGTTGTGCACGTTGTATTTGCCGGATGGTTTTTTCATGGGCAGTCGTTTTATTTCTTGCCATGTTTTCGCATCATAAACAATCACGGCGCCATCCATGTCCCACAAACTCAGCAGGACATGCTGGCCGGTTTTATCGAATTCGACATGGGCGGCAATCTTGCCGGGTGCGGGCGTCAGGGTTTTTACAATTTCGAGTTTTTCCTTGTCGATAATCTGAATGGTGTCGTTGGCCTTGCCAAAGAAATTATCTACCCAGGCGTAGTTTGAATTTTCATGGCTGCGCATAAAAAATCCGGGACCGAGGGTTTCGATTTTTTTGACGGTTTTCCAGGTGTTCATGTCAATGAATGTCACCGAGCCTTCCTTGAGGTTGGGTGTGGCGAGAATGGTGGTGCCATGCCATGGCCAGGTGATACCGGAGCCGAGATGCGGCATGCCGGGCAAATCGATTGTATGACTGACCTTGCCGATATCCAGATCAAGCACCAGGCCTTTGCCTTCACGGGAAGCGCCAATGAGCTGGATGTAATCCTGGGTGAAGAAGAAGTCATCGATGTAACCCGTGGATTGCATCTTGCGAACCGGAAATTTGTTTTCCATTTCGCCATCGCCGGATTCCTCGTTGAAATCATGTATCCACTTGCCAAAACCCATGGGCGGTTTGTCGGCGTAATTGATTTCCCAGACTTCGGCAATGTCCTTGAATGCTGCGATAAAACTGTTGCGTGGTGCCGCGTCATACACGGCACTGACGCGGGATGTCTTGCCTTCACTTTCGGCGTTGATGATTTTTATTGGTGATAAATCTTCACCGGAAAATATCACCAGCGTGTGCGGTAAATAGTTGGCGGCAATCACATAACGACCATCGCTCGATACGGCAATATTGCGCATGTTGATGCCGGCACGGATTTCGGCAACGACTTTGAGATTGTATAAATCGTATTTGCTGACCCAGCCATCGCGCGAACCGAAATACACATAACGGCCAGTGGGTGAGTATTTCGGGCCACCGTGCAGGGCAAAGCGGGTTTGAAAACGGTGTATGGGATTGAAGTTGTCGCCGTTCAACAAGGTGGCGTGATGATCGCCCAGCTCAACCACAGTGAATAAATTCATCGGATCGCCTTTCCACAGTGGTTTGTTTGGCAGGTTTTTCGCGTCTTCATAAATAATCTGGCTGCCGCGTATGTCTTCAATTGTCCATTGCGGCATCGGTACTACAGGTGTGAAGGCGAGCTTCACCAGATCATTGATTTCTTCGTCAGTCAGTTTGTCCTGGAATGCCGGCATCTGGGTCTGGGCGCGACCTTCCTTGATGGTTTTGAAGGCTTCGTCTTTTTTCAGGCGGCCAAGATTTTCCGGCAGCAGTGCCGGACCCATGAGGCCAAGACGATTTTCGCCGTGACAGGATGCGCAGTGGGTTTTGAAGTTATCTTGTGTTGCGGCGTGTACAGATAGCGGAAACATCTGTGCAAGGAATATAAAAGCCAGACACAGAGATGCAGGGCACACAGAAAGGGGGTAAATGGATTCCCTCCAGAAGCATGCGGGAGTGACGGAAACATATTTGCGTTTATTTGCGTTCATTTGCGGACTCGATCTTTTTATTACACATATCGCAGGTATGGCCTGCTCCTGCAGGAATATTATTAGCAGCTTGTTGAAAAACTATCTGCGTTGCTGCTGCGACGTTAAAAACGGGCTCAAAATGCTCATTTACTCTGTGTAAACTCCGCTTTTTCACACGTTTTTGCCTTGCATCGGCAGCCTCGAAAACGTTTTTCAACAAGCTGTTAGGATTCGTAAAAATTTACCGGAATGGATTGCAGTCTTCCATCATAAGGCCGGTTCTGCAAGCGATTGTCCTGCGGCGTGATACCCAGTTCTTCATCGGTCAGATAACACGCCGGATCTTCTTCCCACGGATTGCCGGTCAGTTTCCAGGCGCGGACGCGGGTGTTGCCGTTACAGATATTTTTGTGGGTGCATTCACCGCAACGTCCCAGCAGGGTGCGTGGTGAGGCTTTCAAACCGGCCATTAACGGATCGGAGGTATCCTGCCAGATTTGCGAGAACGGACGCTGCTTTACGTTGCCCAGAGTGTAATCCCACCAGAAGGTATCGGGGTGCACATTGCCGAGGTTGTCGATGTTGGCGATGTTGACGCCGGATGAATTGCCGCCCCATTGTTCGAGACGCTTGCGTAATTTTTCAATCTTGTCGGGCATGATCTGTTTGGCCCATAGCAGGAAATAAATGCCATCGGCATCGTTGTTGCCGGTAACAAATTCCTTGGGCCTGCCTTTTTGCAAATACGTCCAGCAGGTGTCGAGCAACAAATCCATGGCGATGCGTGTCATTTTGTGATGGGCATCGTCACCGCGATTCTTGTTGCCGCGTCCGGCGTAATTCAGGTGCGACAAATAGAATTTGTCGATGTCGTATTCGTCAAGCAGATTGAGCACCTGTGGCAACTCATGCGCATTATCGCGGGTGAGGGTAAAGCGCATGCCGGCCTTGATACCGTGTTGCTTGCACAAATGAATGCCGTTCATGGCTTCATCAAAAGCACCTTCGCGACGGCGAAAGGTGTCGTGGGTTTTTTTAATGCCATCAATGCTGATGCCCACATAGTCGTAACCGACTTCAGCGATTTGCTTGATGTTGTCGTTGTTGATCAGCGTGCCATTGCTGGACAGGCCAACATAAAAACCCATGGCCTTGGCGCGTTTTGAAATGTCGTAAATATCCGGGCGTAACAAGGGCTCGCCGCCGGATAGAATCAGCACCGGCACATGAAAGCCGCGCAAATCATCCATCACACTGTAAATTTCGCTGGTGGAAAGTTCACCGGGAAAATCCTTGTCTGCTGAAATGGAATAACAATGTTTGCAGGTGAGATTGCAGCGTCGTACCAGATTCCAGATTACCACCGGGCCGGGTGGCTTGCGTGCCGGTGGCAGTTCGCCGTTATCAGACTTTGGATCAGCCAGCATGGTTTGCATGATTTGGGTCATTCTGAACATGTTGGTGCCTCTGTGTTTATATTGTTGGAGCGGATCATGACCGCTAGAATTACAAAACAAAAGTCCGTAAATGCGCCACTCCTGTTGCGGCATTCGCACATCCATGTGCATTACGCCAATAAACGCAAACAAGGCAAAGGCTTTTGTCTTTTATTGGCGTACATTTGCGTTTATTTGCGGATGGATTCTTTCTTTGGTTTTTTGCGGGAATAGCCATCTCCCGGGTTCACACAATCCGCAATCCGGTTTTTTTCAATATCCGGGTACTGAACAAAACGCTGTGGCCGCAATTATTCTCGCCCAGCATGCCGGCAATGACGGTTACCTTGTCGCGCACTTCTTCCTTGCTGCGTCCATGCACCATGGCAAACAAGTTGTACGGCCATTCTGGCAGAAAACGTGGCCGTTGATAACAGTGGCTGACAAACTCCAGTGCGCCAACCATCATGCCGATTTCGTTAATGTGTGCATCGGGTATATTCCATACGCTCATGCCATTGGCGGTGAAACCGAGTTTGTAGTGATTGGGCACGATGCCGCTGCGGCGAATAATGCCGCAATCTGTCATGGCTTGCAGACGTTCGATTACTTGCGAGGTGCTGATGTTTAATTGTGCCGCAATTGCCGCATAGGGTTCGCGCACCAGTGGCAAACCCTGCTGGGTGAGACGGATAATTTCCCGGTCGATGTGGTCGGGAGTGTAGAGGCGGTGTTGTGGCGATGGTGCTTGCATCATGGCTACACCTCAAATTTCAGGCCAAGAAAATATTCTTCTTTTTTTGGCATGTTGTACACCAGCAATCCGCTCTGCTTTTCAATTTTGCAGATGACCTGGTTGATCTGTTCCGGCTTTTCTGTGGCTATGACAAACCACATATTGAGAATATGGTCGCGTTGATAATTGTGTGCCACTTCGTCAAATGCGTTGACGAGTTCCGTGATTTCATCAAAGCGGCTGGCGGGCACTTTCATGGCGGCGAGAGTTAATCCACCGCCGAGTTTTTCGGCGTTGTACATCGGGCCAAAACGGCTGATGTAACCGTCTTTCATCAGACGGTCGATGCGCGCGATTATTTCATCAGCCGGAATATCAAGCTGTCTGGATAATTCTTCCCACGGGTGCTCGCATAACGGAAAACCGCCCTGCAAGCCATTGATGATTTTTTTATCCAGACTGTGCAGGGTATTCATCAAGCGCCATGGCCTGCGGCGGTTTGATCATGAATGTAAACAGCGCCGCGCTGTTTGTAACATTCTGTGCTGAACAGTATGGCATGCGGAATGTTGCCAGCCTGGCAGGAATCAATCATCTGTGCCAGATTGCGCATGACATCTTCGCGATCATGTCCATGAATCATGCAAAAAAGATTGTAGGGCCAGTCGGGCAAGCGACGTGGCCGGCGATAACTTAAATTTACAAATTCAAATTTGCCAAAACACACGCCCAGCTCGTCGACACGGTCATCCGGTATATCCCATACCACCATGCCATTGGACTGATAGCCAAGCTTGCGATGCCGAACCACGACACCAAAACGCTTGATGTCGCCGCGTTGCTGCATCTGCGCGATGTGATCAATGACTTCCTGTTCCGTGCTGCCGATCTGTTCGGCAATGGTTGCATAAGGACGGCTGACCAGTGGCAGGCCGTGTTGCAATACGGTAAGCAGCTGGCGTTCGTCAAGCATGCGGATTTCCGGCCAGTTGCAAGGGAAATCCCAGGTCAATGTGGTAATCCTTTTCCATGGGTAGAGATAACACGCGCAGGCCGGAGCGTTGTTCCATGTCGCGCAATATGGATTCAAGCCGGGTTTCGTTTTCGGCTGTAACCACAAACCACAAATTGAAATGATGTTCGCGTTTGTAATTGTGATTGACTGACGGATAGCTGCTGATCAAATCGGCCACGGTCTGTAACCGGGTTTCCGGCACGGCCATGGCCGCCAGCGTACTTGCACCAATCCGGTTGGGCCGGAATACGGCGCCGATGCGGCTGATTGAACCTTCATCCTGCAGGGCTTTCAGCCATTCAAGCAGTTCTGTTTCGGACATGCCCAGTTTTGCGGCCATGTCGGCATAGGGTGTCGGTGAAAGCGGAAAGTCGTGCTGAAAATCATTCAGCAGCCGATAAAGCTGTTGCTGACTGTGAACCGGATGCATAACCTTCACTCGTGCCTGGTACTGACGGCCACTCTACTGTGCCGGCGCCGGATGGGCTTTGATTTAGGGCAAGTGGGGGAGAGGTTAAGGCTTAAGGTTTAAAGTGCAAAGGTACGCACTTTGACTTGCCACTTTAAACTTTAACCTTGGTACTTCCTTACAACCCGATCTGATGGGCCCGGTTACTGAAGAAAATACCACTGGGCTTGTCCACCGGCAGCGAGCTGATTTTCTCGAAAGTGCGGGTGTCATAGATGTCCACCCGGTCTTCATCGCGCACGGACACCCATATCTGGTCGCCACGCGGGGTGAATTCCATGTGCAGCACGGCCTTGCCGGGGTTGATGGTTTTGATGATTTGCCGGGTTTCTACGTCAATCACCTGCAGGGTGTCGTTATGGGGGTGGGCGAAGTTTACCCAGACATGGCGATTGTCCGGCCGGCCAACGACAAAAATCGGCTGGCCATGCACCGGGATGCTGCCTGTCTGCTGCCAGGTGTTTTTGTCGGCAATCAGCACTTCATGCTGGCCTACGGCGGGCATGAAAATGCTGTTACCGGCCGTGGTCCAGCCTTCAAGATGCGGCATTTTGAATACCGGCAGGGGTTCGCGGCCCCGGCCATAGTGATTGAGGATGCGCTGGACGCCGTTTTCCGGATGCCATAAATCCAGTAACGCCAGGCCATCCTCGCCGAACAGTCCGGCGATGTAATAGCGGCCATCGGGTGTCAGCAGGGCATCGTAGGGCAGGGAACCGATATTCTTGAATTTGGTGATAGCGGGGCTGCTGATGTTTTGCATATCAATCAGCCAGATTTCGCCGGCATCGTATAACGTGACAACAAATTTTTGCTCGGGTACGTCAATCAGGCCTACGGTTTTGGATTGCTGATTCTCGCCATACGTCGCGGGAATATCGGCGACCAGTTCGAGAGTGTCGGCGCTAAAAATTTTGACACCGCCGGGTGTGTAATTGGCGACGGCAATAAGCTTTCCATTCTGTGAAATGGCGCCACCGATGCTGTTGCCGGACTGTATCACTCGCTTCACAATTTTCTGCGTGAGCAAATCAACTTTGGTGAGGCCACCATCACGGCCAAAAATATAGGCGTAACGCGCATCACGTGAAAACACCAGCGAGGCGTGCGACAAGTCACCCAGGCCTTCCACTTTGGCCAGTGAGGTATTGTGGCTGTGCTCGACAATCTGCACACGGCCAATGGCGCGCTCGATGATGATGCCCATGTCACCGGTGCCACGCAGGGGTTGGGTGCTGCAGGCCGTGCCGAGGAGTGCAATTAAAACCGGAATAAGAATTTTCATTTCACGCCCTTGCGTAATTGTTCAACCAGGTATGCTGCATCGTCGTGTGTAAGAAGCGATTTCCACGGCGGCATGGGTGTGCCGGGCCGGCCTTCGAGTATAGTGGTTATCAGCATTTCGTCGGGTTTTTCTTTTAATGTTTCCGGTAATAACGCCGAACCCAAACCGCCATTGAGTGTCATGCCATGGCAGGAACCGCAATCCTGTT
>JAUPMA010000245.1 GCA_030836935.1 Pseudomonadota bacterium
AGTATCGAACTGAAACGTCGCGGCAAGGTGCGTCGCGCCAAGCTGTACTATCTGCGCGATTTGTCCGGCAAGGCGGCACGCATCAAGGAAAAGCTGGGTTAATCAAACCGGCATCGTCCCGATTGTCAGGGGGCAAAGTGTTACCAAAAGGGTGCCCTGCGCACCCTTTTTTATTGTCCGTGAATTTTTTGGAATACACATGCTTTTGCGCAGAATATTCATTGTTGCATTGTTGATATCGGGCAGCGGTCTGTTGCGTGCGGCAGATTTGTCATCCGTGCCAGCAACTGCGGAAAAAACTGTTCTCGAAAAAATTTCCCTGCCACCTCTGGCGCAAATGCCGGATTTGTCATTGCGCTTGCTGCAACAATTCCAGCCTGCATTGCGCAGTGATAATGTTGAAAACTGGTTGCAGTGGGAAAAAAAACGCCTGCAGTTCATGAATCAGCTCGGTTTGTGGCGGGATGTGCTGTTGCGTTGCAATGAGCATGAAGAATGGCTGAAAGAAATCGGGATGCCGTCAAATGACCGTGACTGGCTGAAAACGCAGCGCATCCAGGCCTGGCTTGAATTACACGAATACGATCAGGCTATGCATGCCTTGCAGCAAACTTTATGGCAGGCCGGTGCGGAATCAGAAATGATTGCAATCTGGCGGCAACAGCTGATTCATGTTTATCTTGGACTGGATAATATTGCCGATGCGGAGCGCGCCATGCGCCGTTACCGCGAAGACTATGCCGGCAAACAATCCGAAACCGTAAACTGGAAAATTTTACAGGCGCAATTATTGATGCGCGTTAACCGCCCGCAGGAAGCGTTTGAATTAATTCAGCACATTACGCAACCGAGGGCGCAAGCGTTGGCATTGCTGGCACAAATGCAGGCACAGTTACTGTCGCCCGCCATTGTGAATGAAATGGTGCAAAAAAATCTCGACAGGCCTGATCTGAAAGATGAACAGCGTATCCTGTTTCTTTACGTCAGTTACCGGGTTGCGATTGCCGGGCTGGATCTGGCGGCGCAAACCAGTATTCTTGAACAATTAATTGTTAATCCTGCGCGCCAGAGTCTGGGCGAAGTATTTGCCGAGGCCAGAAAAGAAATAACGACTGACCAGTTGTGGCGAAGCTATGAGCAATATGGATTGCAAGTCGCGAATGAACAGCAATTGTTGCAGGGCGACGATGACGCCTGGCTGGTGCTGGCAGAAAAATTGGCAGACGTTCCGGCAAAATCACTCAATGCCACACTGGCGCTGCATGCACAACAACCGGAATTACAGCAGCAGGCCATTTTGCGATTGTCGGCATTGCTGGAAAAACAGGCTGAGGGAACTGAAATCATGCGCGCGCTTTTTTTACGCAGCAGCCTGGCATCAATGGAATTGTTACCGCTGATATTGCGTTACAGGTTAATGGATCATGCCCTGTCGCGTGGCGATTTGCAGACAGCAGCGCGCCTGATGGAAACCCTGCAGCAACCACCGCAAGGTCAGGACATATTTGACTGGCATTTGCGTCGCGCCCGGGTGCTGATATTAAGTGGTCAATACGAAGCGGGCGCCGCCATTCTGCAGGAGCAGGCGCAACAGCCGGCGCTAACTGAGCCGCAAATTGACCAGTACCTGCAAGTTGCATTTGACTTGCAGGCCGTACAACAGCATCAACTGGCGCTGGCGGCTTTTTTCGCGATTGAACAGCAGACATTGCCGGAAAAAAACCGGCGCGAGCTGGCGTACTGGAAAGCGGAATCGCTGCAAAACTTGGCGCGTTACGAACAGGCCGCTATGTTGTATCTGGAATCAGCGCCGGCACCGGACGGCAGTTTTGATCCCTGGTATCACACCGCGAGTTTTCAGGCTGCTGAGGCATTGGCGCAGGCCGGGTTGATCATTGATGCGCGCCGGCAATATCTGGCTCTGCTGAATATCACGGCTGACCCGGCCCGGCAGGCGGTGATTCGCCAGCGCTTGCAGGATTTGCGCCTTCTGAAAAGACCGCCGCAACCTGAAAGGGAATCGCCGTGATGGA
This sequence comes from Pseudomonadota bacterium, assembly GCA_030836935.1. Classification (GTDB taxonomy): domain Bacteria; phylum Pseudomonadota; class Gammaproteobacteria; order SZUA-229; family SZUA-229; genus JACPVK01. The sequence continues at coordinate 2,034 of JAUPMA010000245.1, forward strand.
TAGTCTGTGCATTGCAACGCCTTTTGGTCATGTGCAGATTTATGCGACAGCAGACTTTATTGTCGCGGCTGATTTTGTACCGGCAAAAAAAGTATCTGTTATGACAAAAAATAAAATCTTGTTAAATGCGCGCCAGCAGTTACGGGCCTATTGTGAGCAACCGCAAGCTTTTGATTTGCCGTTGCAATTGCAGGGCACGGCCTTTCAGCAGCGTGTCTGGCAGGCACTGCAAAAAATACCGGCGGGCGAAGTGCGCACCTATGGTGATCTGGCGCAGCAATTGAATACCTCACCACGCGCAATTGGCGGCGCCTGCCGCGCCAATCCGCTGCCGATTATTGTGCCCTGTCATCGCGTGGTGTCACGCCATGGTCTGGGCGGTTATTCGGGAGATACGGCGGGCACCAATATGGATATCAAAATCGGTTTGTTGCGCCACGAAGGGCTTGAAATTCCGGCTTGAGCCCCTATTTATTTGACGACTTTTTTGTAAGGAGTAAACCATGACTGTTGAAGCATACAAAGAGACCCTGGAGTTTCAGGCTGAAGTCAAACAGCTGCTGAAACTGATGATTCATTCCCTGTATTCAAACAAGGAAATATTCCTGCGCGAGCTGATATCCAATGCCTCGGATGCCTGCGACAAGCTGCGTTTTGAGGCCATTGGCCGCGATGGTTATTACGAGAACGATCCGACTCTGAAAATCCGTGTCAGTTTTGATGCTGAAAATAAAACCATTACTGTGGCTGACAACGGTATTGGTATGTCGCGTGACGAGCTGGTACAGAACATCGGCACTATCGCCAGTTCCGGCACCAAACGCTTCATGGAAGC
>JAUPMA010000246.1 GCA_030836935.1 Pseudomonadota bacterium
AAATGTTCTTAATGTAATAATCGGCACTGATTTCTTCCCCGGCGAGGCGCAGCGGCAGACACTGGTGCTACTGGATAAACTGGATCAAAACATCAGCGCACGTCTCTCGCCCGGTGAGCCCGATGCCCGGCCCGGACGCATTCCACTTCTCGACATCACCCAATTCACCCACCGCATCTGGGCAACCCGCAAACGGCCATGGGTGGATCGCCTGGCTTCGGCCTGGCTGATTCACCGCTTTATAGACCCCAACGCGACTTTCATCTGGCTGGAATCCCCCGCGCTTTGCCCCGCCGATGCCCTGGGCTTTGATTTTGACGGCGCCGCTTTCACCCATGTTGAAACCGCTACCGGCACACTCGTGACGTTCGAAACACTGGCCGCCAGTTTTTGCCTTGAAAAAGACTTATCAATCAAACAATTAGCCAACATTGTTCATGTGCTGGACGCAGGCGGTTTGCCGGTAGCGGAAGCTGCCGGGCTGGAACGTTTGCTGCAAGGCATGTACAACCGCATTAGCGATGACGATGCATTGCTTGCCGCTGCCGAAACCCTATTCAACGATTTGTACTCATCATACCAACAGGAGACACAACCCCATGAGTGACACCCCTCCACGTCCCGCGCACCCCAGTCTTTGGGAAGCCACAAAATACTGGCTGAAACTGGGCCTCATCAGCTTCGGTGGCCCCGCTGGCCAGATCGCCATCATGCACCAGGAATTGGTGGAAAAACGCCGCTGGATTTCCGAACACCGCTTCCTGCACGGCCTGAACTACTGCATGCTGTTGCCTGGCCCCGAAGCAATTCAGCTGGCGATTTATATCAGCTGGTTATTGCATGGGGTGGTTGGCGCGGTGATTGCCGGCGTGTTGTTTTTCCTGCCCGCGTTTGTGTTGTTATCAGCACTGGCAGCGGTGTATCTCAGCTTTGGCGATGTACCCCTGGTGCAGGGTATTTTTTACGGCATTAAACCCGCAGTGGTGGCGGTGGTGCTGTTTGCTGCCTGGCGTATCGGCTCCAAGGCCTTAAAAAACGAAGTGCTGTATGTCATGGCGGCGCTGGCTTTCATTGGCATCTTTTTCTTCAAGATCGATTTCCCGTGGATTGTGCTGGCCGCCGCCATACTCGGCGCCATCGGCGGCAAATTCATGCCTGCCAAGTTCAAAATGGGTGGTGGTCATGGCGCCAGCAACAAGCAATACGGTCCGGCATTGATTGATGACGATACCCCGCCGCCGGCGCATGCGCGTTTCAGCTGGGGCAAACTGGCGTTGAAAGTATCCGCGTTTGTACTGATCTGGGCAGGCGCCATGTACGCCATCAGCGGCGATCAAACCCTTGCACTGATGGGTGAGTTTTTCACCAAGGCGGCGTTCCTCACCATCGGCGGCGCGTATGCGGTGCTGCCATATGTGTACCAGGGCGCAGTGGAACACTATAACTGGTTAACCGGCCCGCAGATGATTGATGGCCTGGCATTGGGTGAAACCACCCCCGGCCCGCTGATCATGATTGTGACCTGGGTAGGTTATATGGGAGGCGTTTCCAAATCGGTATTTGCTGATCCGGTCAGCGCCGGTATTGCCGGTGCGGCGGTCGCCACGTTCTTCACTTTCCTGCCGTCGTTTTTGTTCATTCTCGCCGGCGGCCCATTAGTGGAAGCTACCCGAAACGAACTGAAATTCACCGCGCCACTTACCGGCATCACAGCGGCAGTGGTGGGTGTGATTGTGAACCTCGCGGTATTTTTTGCCTGGCACACGTTCTGGCCTGCGGCCAGCGCTGATGCACCGTTTTCCGGCAGCTTCGAATGGCTGCCGGTAATTGTGACGATTGGCAGTTTCATTGCGCTGTGGAAATACAAAATTGACATCATGAAAGTAATCGGCGCCTGCGCGCTGATTGGATTGATGTACACATTCATTATTGGAGCCTGAATATGAGTTATGCAATTAAACCCCTGGCTTGCAATCCGTCACAATTGAACGGCTTGTCCGAAAAAATCATCGTCAGTCATTACGAAAATAATTATGGCGGCGCAGTGAAACGCCTCAATGCCATTACCGGCCAGCTTGCCGAACTGGATTGGGCCAGCGCACCGGTATTTGTTATCAATGGCCTGAAACGCGAAGAACTCATTGCCAGCAATTCCATGATTCTGCATGAATTATATTTTGAAAGTTTGGGTGCCAACGCAGCCAGTGCTGCACTGCAAACTCAAATCAACAAGGATTTTGGCAGCCTTGAAAAATGGGCTGCGCAATTCACGGCCATGGGTAAAGCGCAAGGTGGCGGCTCGGGCTGGGTTTTATTAACCTGGTCAGCACGCGATCAGAAACTCATCAACAGCTGGGCAGCCGATCACACCTGCAATCTCGCCGGTGCCACACCGATACTCGCACTCGACATGTATGAACACAGCTATCACATGGATTTTGGCGCCGCTGCTGCAAAATATGTTGATGCATTCATGAACAACATTAACCTGGCCGCTGCCTCAACCAAATTTTCCACTCTTAAAGGAGCCTAAACATGAATCGCACCATCAAACCCGAACAACTTAAAAACGAAATCACCGGCAAATTTATTCTGGATGTAAGACGTGAAGCCGATCGCGCCGCTTCTACCGAGCAAATTGCCAATGCACAATGGAAAAATCCGGAACAGATAACTCAATGGGTTGACCACTTACCACAAGACCAGGACATTGTTATTTATTGTGTGCGCGGCGGTGGCGTTTCCAATTCTGTTGTCGATACCCTGCAAGCAAAAGGTTTGAAAGCCTGTTTCATCGAAGGCGGAATTGAAGGCTGGAAAGCGGCGGGTGGCACGGTGATCAGGAAATGAAATGGATTACCCGCGAACGTCCGAAAATTGACCGCATTGCCTGCCCGTGGCTGATTGCAAGATTCATCGATCTGGAAGCAGAATTTTTATATGTACCGGCAAGTGATGTGTTGCGCATCGCCAGTGAAACCGGCACCATTCCTTACGACATTCCTGGCGTTGAATTAACTCATGTTGGCGAATTGTGCAGCTTCGATACTATTCTTAAAAGATATGAATTGAAAGATCCGGCTCTGCAACAGCTTGCCGTTATTGTGCGCGGTGCGGATACTTCACGACTGGATCTGGCACCGCAGGCTTCCGGCCTGTATGCCATTTCACTCGGATTGTCGCAATGTTTTGCGGATGATTACGAGATGCTGCGCCATGGCATGGTGATGTACGATGCGTTGTACGCCTGGTGCAAACATTGTCAAAATGAAACCCACAACTGGCCACCGCAAACAAAAAAATAATACGACGCGCTATTTTCTGTACAGCGCGATTCTTTCTTCACGCCGGCGTTCCAGAATCTGCAACGTGGTTTCTTCCGGCACGCCCAGCGATGACAAGGCAAACCCGGATAATTGCAAACCGGATTCCAGTGTTTCCGGCACAACCAGCGTGGCTCCTGCATCCCGCAAGGTCAGGGCATGCTGTTCATCGCGCGCCCGCGCAACAACCGGCACATCTGAAAATTCCCTGCGAATCGCCTGCACCGTGCGCAATGCGGCAGCCATATGATCCATGGTAAGAATGACGGCAGCAGCCTTGTTGATGTGCAATTTCTTGAGCAGTTCAGGACGGCTGGCATCACCCGTCACAATGTAGCGATGCCCGAACCAGCGCCGCACCAGACGCGCATCCTGTTCAATAATGACCACCATAACCTGCTGTTCATCCAGCACCGAGGCCACAAGCTGGCCAACGCGGCCAAAACCGGCAATCACCACATGACCGGAAATATCGGCTGGCAAATCCGCATCACTAAGTGAACTGGATGGCCAGCGCTGTTCAATTTTTAACTGGGCGTAACTGCCTAACCTGGCCAGCAACGGTGTAACAATCATGCTGCAACCCACAACCAGCAACATGAACTGGCCTGTTTCAAAATCAATTAACCGGCCACCAATGGCGATAGCCACCACGATAAACGCAAATTCACCGCCCTGCCCCAGCAACAATCCGCCTTCCGCAGAAGACGACAGGGGCAAACCACCACTGA
>JAUPMA010000247.1 GCA_030836935.1 Pseudomonadota bacterium
GTGCCAATGTGCTGGTGGCAATATATGGTGAGCAGGAATCACAGGCTGTTTATTTGCTGCATCAGCAGGATGTCAGTCGTCTCGATATTGTCAACTTTGTTTCACATGGCATTTCCAAGGTATCGGATGAGGCGCGTGAAAACAATGAACCCGAACAGAATGAAGAAACACCGGCTGAAAATACCGAAAAGCAACCGCTTGAGCATTTCTCAACCAATCTGAACATGCGGGCGTTGCAAAACAAGATTGATCCGCTGATCGGTCGCGATAGTGAAATCGAGCGCACAATTCAGATATTGTGTCGCCGCCGTAAAAATAATCCTCTGCTGGTAGGTGAGGCCGGTGTTGGTAAAACCGCCATTGCAGAAGGTCTGGCAAAAAAAATTGTTGACGGTGAAGTTCCGGATATCCTGTCTGGCTGCACTATTTATTCGCTGGATCTGGGAGCGCTGGTAGCGGGTACCAAATATCGCGGTGATTTTGAAAAGCGTTTGAAAGGAGTTCTGCGTCAGTTGCAAAAAGATCCGGGTGCTATTTTGTTTATTGATGAAATCCACACCCTGATTGGTGCAGGTTCTGCATCGGGCGGTGTTATGGATGCATCCAATCTTATCAAGCCATTGCTGGCATCAGGTGAACTGAAATGCATCGGTTCGACTACCTATCAGGAGTTTCGCGGTATTTTTGAGAAAGATCGCGCCTTGACTCGCCGTTTCCAGAAAATTGATGTGGAAGAGCCAAGTGTTCCCGACACGGTTGAAATCCTCAAGGGTCTGAAACGCTATTTTGAAAATCACCACAATGTGAAATACAGCAACAATGCATTGAAAGCTGCTGCTGAATTATCGGAACGATATATCACGGATCGCTTTCTGCCGGACAAGGCCATTGATGTCATTGATGAGGCAGGTGCCAATCATCGCATGAACAACACTGGCGGCAAGCAGAAGGTTATTAATGTTCATGATATTGAAAATATTGTGGCAAAAATTGCGCGCATTCCGGCCAAAACGGTTTCATCTTCCGATGCCGAAGTGCTGAAGAACCTCGACAGAAATTTAAAGCTGGTGGTATTCGGTCAGGATGAAGCCATCAATGCCATGTCCGATGCCATCAAGATGTCGCGTTCCGGTTTGGGTAATCCGGATAAACCGATTGGATCATTCCTGTTTGCCGGACCTACCGGTGTCGGCAAAACAGAAGTGACCAAACAGCTCGCCAAGGTAATGGGTATAGAACTTATTCGCTTTGATATGTCGGAATACATGGAACGGCACACTGTTTCACGCCTGATTGGCGCACCACCCGGTTATGTCGGTTTTGACCAGGGCGGTTTGCTGACGGATGCGATCAATAAACATCCTCACGCTGTACTGTTGCTGGATGAAATCGAAAAAGCGCATCCCGATGTTTTTAATTTGCTGCTGCAAGTAATGGATCATGGCGCGTTGACGGATACCAATGGCCGCAAGAGTGATTTTCGCAATGTGATTATCATCATGACTACCAATGCCGGTGCGCAATTGATGGGTCGCCGGTCTGTCGGTTTTACGGAACAGGATCACGAAACCGATGCAATGGAAGAAATCAAACGCATGTTCACTCCGGAGTTCCGCAACCGTCTCGACGGTATTATCCAGTTCAAATCCCTGGATGAACGCACCATTACCAATGTGGTGGATAAATTCATTATCGAACTTGAACACCAGCTGGAAGAGAAACGTGTTTCCATGATGGTGGATGACAAGGCACGTCGCTGGCTGGCAAGGAAAGGTTACGATCCGAAAATGGGTGCGCGTCCGATGGCACGTGTTATTCAGGATCATCTCAAGCGGGCGCTGGCCAACGAACTGCTGTTTGGCCGATTGATCAAGGGCGGTGAAGTAAAAGTATCACTGAATGACCGGGAAGATGATCTGGATATCGAAATTCTGGAGCGTGAAAAAGTTACAGAATGATTGCCGGATAATCAGACAAACAAAAAGGCCGCAGTGATGCGGCCTTTTTTTGTCCGGGTTGTCTATCCGGATGAATTATTTTGCGCGGTAGGTAATGCGGCCTTTTTCCAGATCGTAAGGTGTCAACTCAACGGTTACCTTGTCGCCGGTCATGATACGAATGTAGTTTTTACGCATCTTGCCCGAGATGTGGGCTGTGACAATATGGCCATTTTCGAGCTGTACCCGAAACATGGTATTGGGCAGCGTGTCGATCACCGTGCCATCCATCTGTAATGAATCTTCTTTCGACATTAACCTTCTCGATAGTAATGAGTGGGGTGCAATTATCAATAAATTGCCAAGTTTCGCAAGCAATGATTGCCGGAATCGCGGGTTAGTCTGATCCGGGCTGTGGTGGCAGGAACAGTACCGGGTCAACCAGTGTCTGGTTGATGATGATGCCAAGATGCAAATGCGGGCCGGTGATGCGGCCGGTTTGGCCTACCGTGCCTATGATCTGGCCGCGCTGAATCAGGTCGCCGGTTTTGACTCTGACCTCATTCATGTGGGCATACAGGCTGATAAGACCCTGGCCATGATCGATATAAACCATGTTGCCGCTGAAGAAAAAATCGCCGGATTCGATTACCTTGCCCGCCTCAACAGCCTGTATCGGTGTACCTTCGGCAGCCGCAAGATCCAGTCCGGAATGGGGCCGGCGGGGTTGGTCATTAAAGAAACGGCGCAGCCCGAAAATGCTGCTGATCCGGCCAGTTACAGGTTGGGTAAACCGGTAATTCGGCGGTTGATCGGTCCAGGTCTGGCGGGCACGGTCCATGCGGATTTGCTCGGCTTCGATCCGGATCATGTCTTCGGCGCCAGGATCAACCTTGCGCTGATCTTTTACGGTGAGTCGCTGGACGGTATAGGACTTTTCATTAAGGTCGAAAGCCTGCTGGATTTTTTTGCCTTGTGTTGTGATCAGTTCAAGCTGGTTTGTTCCGGGTTTTGCATCCAGTGATAAACCAACCAGTGCGTAGCGTTGATGGTTTTCCTCGATAATCGCCACACGATTACCCTGAAAACTTGCCTGGGAAATGTCAGCGGAGGGTAATTCAAGAACCAGCAGACCGCCGGGAACCGGATTATTTTGCGGCAGCGCCAGGCTATGTGTGAACAGGCTGAACAGCAAGATGGACAGGATTATTTGAAATCTGGATGCAATCACGAAAGATATTGTATTTGACCGGTTGAAGAACTGTGACGGGTATAATAGCCGAGTTTTTGAATTGACCAATCCCTCCACGATTA
>JAUPMA010000248.1 GCA_030836935.1 Pseudomonadota bacterium
CAATCCGGCAATTCGCGTGTGGAAGTGCAGATTGTATATGACGAACTGGCGGTGCTGGATGAAGACAAGAATCTGGACATCGAACGCATTAACCGTGAAACCGAGGCGCAAACACCTTATGCATTAAACATGATGCGCATTTCGGTAGATGGCCAGCCAGTTGATGATCCGTATAAAAACATAGAAGACATACAGCGTTGCACCGACGTTGCCCTGGATGAAGCGAAAATCGAATTCAAGTTTGATAATCTGGCATTAAAACCGCGCCTCAATATCACCGCCTGGCCCAATAGCATTCGTTATCAGGACGATGCCAATACCGAAGCGCAGGAAAACACTGTGCGCTTCCGCGCCTGGAGCAATTACCCGGTGTTCATTCATAAATACGAAGTGCGTATTTTCAACGAAGATCAATCCACTCAGGATGCGCCGCTGGCCATCGTTGAGCTGGATGTAAACCATGAGGGCAGCTGGCAGGCGCAAATCGAAGATTTCAAGGCGCCGATAATGAAACTGAAATATGTGCTGCGCGTGTATGATGATCTCAAGGATGCAAACCAGCATTTTGATGAAACCACGGCATTACCGTTATGGCTGGTATCGGAAATCAAGAATAACGATCTGAATGCAGATAAAACTTACGATGCCAATAAAGAATTGCTGGCCGGTTACGGCGAGAATCATCTGGCGACACAAAACATTCCGCTGAAGGGCGGTGCGGTGTCGGCCTACGGCAATAATATTCCGGCGGATCATACCGTGTGGCTGGCAGGTCATCCGGTTCCGGTGAGTGATAAAGGTGAATTTGTTACCGAAGAAATTTTCCCGCCGGGATTCCACACCGTAGAAGTGGCGGTGCTGGACAAGGAAGGCAACGGTAATTTGTATTTGCGTGATCTGGAGTTGCAGAAAAACGACTGGTTCTATGTCGGCATTGCCGATGTCACCGCCACCTGGGACAACACCAACGGCCCGGCGCAGTTGGTGGCACAAGATCAAACGCATTACGACAACGATCTCGCCATAGACGGTCGCCTGGCGTTTTATGTGAACGGCAAATTTGGTGATAACTGGGAATTCACCTCAAGCGTGGATACGCGCGAAGGCCCGCTCGAAGATGCGTTCAGCAACTTCCTCAACAAAACACCCGATGCCCTGTTCCGCCGTTTAGACCCGGATTATTACTACCCAACATTCGGTGACGACAGTGTGGTGGAAGACATGGCGCCCACCATGGGCAAGATGTACGCGAAATTGCAGCACAATGAAAATTTCGGCATGTGGGGTAATTTCAAGATTGAATACACCGATACCGATCTGGCACACATAGATCGCGGACTCTACGGCGCCAATCTGCATTACCAGAGTGAAGACACCACTTCATTCGGCGAAGAAAAATTAATGCTGGATGGTTTTGCCGCTGAACCCGGCACCATCGCCGGACGCGATGAATACCGCGGCACCGGCGGTTCACTTTATTTCCTGCGCCATCAGGATATTCTGGTGGGTTCGGATCGTGTGCGCATTGAAATTCGCGACCGCGATTCCGGCATGGTGATCGGTGTGAAAAATCTGGTGGCCTCACTCGATTACGACATTGATTACATCCAGGGTCGCATTCTGTTGAATGAGCCGCTGTCATCCACCGCCAGCGCCAGCATGCTGGTGAATAACGGCGCGCTCGCGGGCAATCCGGCTTATCTGGTGGTGCGTTATGAATACACGCCGGGCTTCGATGATCTGAACGATATTGCCACCGGTGGCCGGTTGCATTACTGGATAAATGAAAAAGTAAAACTCGGTTTAACCACCAGCAAACAGGAAGAAACCGGTAACGAAAATTCACTGAACGGCATGGATATCACCTGGCGCAAATCTGCCGGTACCTGGCTGAAACTGGAAATGGCCGAATCCACCGGACAAGGCGTGCAAACGCTGACTTCGAATGATGGCGGTTTTAATTTTGATGAACTCGATGCCGGTACCACGGCAGACATCACAGCGAGTGCATATCGTGCGGACACCAGCGTGCGGCTGGATGAATTAATGGATGGCGTGCGCGGCAATGCAACATTTTATGTACAAAATCGCGAAGCCGGATTTTCCGCGCCCGGCCAGTTAACCACAACCGATGTGGAGCAAATGGGTGGCACACTCAATATGCCGATTACCGAACGCATAGATATGAGTGTGAAGGCTGACAAAAAAGATCAGAAAGAATCACTGGAAACTGCATCACTGGAAGTGGATGCCGGTTACCGGCTCAATGAAAACTGGCAGTTGAGTTCCGGTGCGCGCGTGGATTCGCGCGAAGATCATTCGGTGAATGTGCCGGCAACACAATTGCAGGGTGATCGTACCGATATCACCTTCAAGGGCGCATACAATTCACACGAAGACTGGAGCGCCTACGGTTTTGCGCAAGTCACCGCCAACACCACCGGCAATCGCGAAGACAATAATCGCGCCGGTACCGGCGGTGCGTATCAGGCAACCGAGCGTTTGAAAGTGGACGGTGAAGTATCCGGCGGCAATACCGGTACCGGTGCCAAACTCGGTACGGATTATCTGTATTCCGATCGCACCAATGTTTACATGACCTATGCGCTGGAAAATGAACGCGCCGATAACGGCATGGCATCGCGTCGCGGCAACATGACCACCGGCGCGCGTTCACGCTATACCGACACCACCAGCGTTTATATGGAAGAGCGTTACGCGCACGGCGATGTGCCCACCGGTTTAACGCATGCGGCGGGTGTTGATATTGCGCCGGATGATCGCTGGAATTACGGCGGCAGTCTTGAAATGGGCACACTGGAAGATCAGCAAACCGGCGCATCAACCGAACGCACTGCCATCGGTTTGTTAATGGGTTATGCGTTTGAGAAAACAAAAATCGCCAGCGCAGTGGAATGGCGCAGCGATCAAAGTGAAAATCCGGCTACTGCTTTGGTATCCGAACGCGAAACCTGGTTGTGGAAAAACAGCGTCAAATACCAGATCAATCCCGACTGGCGTTTCCTCGGCAAACTCAACTGGAGTGAAAGCACGTCATCGCAAGGCGAATTTTACGACGGCAACTTTATCGAGTTTGTCGCCGGTTACGGCTATCGCCCGGTGCTGAATGACCGCTGGAACACACTGGCGAAATACACCTATTTCTACAACGTGCCCACAACCGAACAGGAAACCGTCGCCAATACGGCGGTGGAATTTATCCAGAAGAGCCACGTGTTCTCGATTGATACACTTTACGACTTAACACAACGCTGGAGCCTGGGCGGTAAATATGCGTATCGTTTGGGGCAGGTGAGTCAGGAACGTGTCAACCCCGAATTCTTCAACAGCCGCGCCAGTTTATATGTGCTGCGTGCCGACTGGCACTTCATGTATCGCTGGGATGCATTAATGGAAGCACGCATGCTCGACTTGCCGGATGCGCAGGACAGACGCAGCGGCGCCTTGCTCGGTTTGTATCGTCACGTCGGCAAAAATTTCAAATTCGGTATTGGTTATAACTTTACCGACTTCTCTGACGATCTCACCGATCTGGATTTCGACAGCCAGGGTGTGTTCATTAATCTGATTGCGACGATGTAAAGCCTGTTTCGAAGATTCTCGATTCAGACTTCATCTCTTTACACAGCCTTGCGTTATAAAGTATTAGAGCTTGCCAATTCACCTTCTCTTGCGTGGGTTTTGGTTGCCCTGTATAAATTGTGGCTTTATTATTGGGACGGAATAAGAATGTTTTCAGGGATGGCGGAATTCTGTCGATCCCACTATTTACGGTTTTTCATCTAACACACTGTTGGGGCATTTATTTACAGATGAAATGGAATACGAACAAATGGCAATTAATTGGTTTGGCGCTTTACTCAAGTGCTTTTCCACTTGGCATTTACCTTGAAAACCAGTTTCATGTTCCTTATGCCTTCTTAATTTCACTAATCAACTTGCCGTTCTTAGTAATATTGGGGCCTTTGTTAATGGGAGCTGGCCCACTTTTTCATGGCAATAGTCATTTACTTTTCTATTTTCTGGCATGGACTGTCATCTTTGCCCAGTCATATCTAGCATTCATTTTTTTGCGTCGTCGCGCTGAAAAAAACAATATAAGTTCTTCTAAGGCACTTATGTTGTCACTAGGCAGGCTAGGCGTTATTTCTTTTGTTACTCTGGTTATCGGAGGTCTTGCGCTTGTTCTTGTTTTCCGTATACCCTAACCAGTCACTCATGCCGTTCGCTACGCTCTCTCGGACGGCCCTATCGGGCCGCCGTATAGTTTCACGTTCGACGTCAAATCAAGACACACCTGAGAGATGAAAAAGTAACATGGAATTCAGGCAGCTGATTCAGAAGCGAGCTTCGCAGCGAATACTTTTTTTACCGCATGCGGTACGCCAAATGTCGCGCCCTGATCGAATGATTTCCACCGGGGATGTACGGAAGGTGCTTGAGGAGGGCGAAATCATAGAGGATTACCCTGAAGATGCCAGAGGTCACAGTTGCCTTATTCTGGGCAGGGGGAGGGACGAGCGACCGATACATATCGTATGTACCCCGAAGGATGAGTACTTGGCGGTAATAACTGCGTATATTCCGGATGAAGCTCAGTGGTCCGGAAATTTCAAAACGAGGATCAAGTCATGAAATGTATGTATTGTCAGGGTGAAATGGTGCGTGGAAAGGCGCCATTTCATATTGACCGTAAAGATGTTCACGTCAGCCTCGACAGCGTCCCTGCATGGGTTTGCTCGCAATGCGGGGAAGTCTATTTCGAGGAAGCCGAGGTGAATGCGGTCCAAGACATTATCCGGGTGGTAGACGAACAATCAGGCAAGCTGGCGCGCACCGCGTGAAATTTACGTCTTGGCATCTCGTATCCCGCGTAGGTTGCAATAAGTGAAACGCATTGCACCGAATGAAAATATCCTACGGCGCAATGCCCTTGGTTATTGCGCCATACGTTTTTTCCTGAATTATAATGTTGATGCCATAATTAAAAGGTACGCGCGCAATAAGCATTGCGCCGGATGAGATCACCAACCAACACTCATTTATCAAAAGGATTTGATGACGCATGCCTGACTATCGCCGCGCCTGGTATCCGGGTGGCACTTACTTCTTTACGGTGAATGCACTGGTTCGGCACAACAATGATTTGTTTGTGCGCCATATTGATGTGCTGCGCATGGCGGTGGCGCGTGTCAAACATCGTTTTCCTTTCATTATTCATGGCTGGGTTGTGTTACCTGATCATATGCATTGCATTATTGAATTACCGCAAGGCGATATGGATTACGCGACGCGCTGGCGCCAGATACTAACAAGTCACATGAAAAGAATACCATTCTAATTTTTTCGCCACAGAGGACACAGAGAGCACAGAAGATTTTGTGTTGATTTCTCTGTGACCTCCGTGTCCTCTGTGGTGAATTCTTTCTTTATCTCATACATTGGGGGTATTGTTTTCAAGCGTCCCGGTAGTAAAAATAATTTATTCAAAAAGCTTGCCTGTTACCGAGTGCCGCTCCGTTGTGCGCAAGAAACGTGGCGAACGTGGTTTGTGGCAACGGCGATATTGGGAACATTTGATTCGGGATGACAGGGATTTTGCGGCGCATATGGATTACATCCACATAAACCCGGTAAAGCATGGACTGGTTACGCGCGTGGGTGACTGGCCTTATTCAACATTTCATAGGCTGGTTCTGGATGGTGTGTATTCAGCAGATTGGGCAGGCGACGGCGGAAATATTACCTTGCCTTATGATGATTGAATCCGGCGCAATGCGCTTTGCTTATTGGCGCCCTACGTGAGCTATAGGATATATACCATCCCATATCGCTACACATCCATTCCATATAAACCTTGACAGGCAAGTATCCGAACGGATACTATGTGATTCGCATGAATACATTTCTTCGCACACATGAGTTCGACTCATGGCTTAAGGATTTGCGAGATTCGGTGGGCAAGGCTCGCATTATTGCGCGTATCCGTTCTGCCGAGGCGGGAAATTTCGGAGATTGCGAATCCGTGGGTGATGGCATATCGGAAATGCGAATTCACTGTGGCCCTGGCTATCGGCTGTATTACACCCGAAAGGGAAAAAATAGTTTATCTGTTGCTGTGCGGTGGAAATAAATCCACTCAGAAGCAGGATATCAAGAAGGCTAAAGCTTTAGTTAAGAGTCTGGAGGATTAACCCATGAAAAAAATTGCTGCATTTGATGCCGCTGAGTATCTCGATAATGATGAGGTTATTGCCGAATACCTTAATGCGGCACTGGAAGATGAGAATCCGGATGTTTTTCTTGTTGCGGTAAGCGATGTTGCGAAAGCCCGCGGTATTGCCAATCTGGCGAGAGATACAGGTCTTGGACGCGAGAGTCTTTATAAAGCCCTGGCGCCTGGCGCGAAACCGCGTTATGACACAGTTCTTAAACTGGTTCGTGCGCTGGGTGTTGAATTGCATGCAACGCCTGCACACAAATGAGTCACTGTGTGTTCATCAACCTGATTGCGACGATGTAAGAGAACAAAGCCGTAATGAATAAACACAAACCACATTACAAAAAAGAAAACGAACATTATCTGGTTGAAATCAAGCTCAACGAGATTCGCCAGTTGTTTAATTCTTTCGATCCTGCACCGTTCCGGCAAAAAGACCTGGAAGCCGGCGCGGAAGATTATATTGTCGATTCGGTGGAAGAGTTGCCGGTTGATACACAGGTAAAGCTGGTGTTGTATTTACCAGCGGAAGCCTGCACCGATGAAGTGACCAATAGCGCAATCGATGCCATTCACCATTATTTTGATTACCGCGCCGATATCACCGGCAAAACCTTGCGTTTCAGCCTGCATCAGGGCCGCATTGCGCTGCTCATTGGTTTGACGTTTCTTGTTGCCTGTCTTACGGCCCAGCATTTCATTGCTGAAATGGGCAAGAGCGGTTTGTTCTGGAAATTTATCGAAGAAGGTTTTTTGATCAGCGGCTGGGTAGCCATGTGGCGGCCGCTTGATGTGTTCCTGTACGAATGGTGGCCAATACGCCGGCGCCGGCGTGTGTATGAAAAACTGGCGGTCATGCCAATCGAGATTCGTGCCTATCCGCAGGCACATGCGTGATGAGGGCTGTGCCCGAAAGGCTGTTGTGCAAGACTAAAACGAAGGTAGGGTGGGCATCGCCCACCAGCAGAAGTTCTCGGCACATCAAAGTGGCGGGCCATGCCCACCCTGCAAAACAAGCCGCCAGGCAAGTGCCATCCGGTTCTGGTCCGTTTGATTTTTCAGGTCTTTTCTTTTCGATGAAATATCCGGCCCGGGTGCCAGCAAAATCCGGCACGTCATTTCAATAGACTAATCCCCGCTATCTACTAGACTTCACCAGCAAGCAAAATTTGTCCCTCTTCATTCTTTCGGGTTCAGGAGCCGTAATACTGAACATGTCGATTACTGTATTGAAAATCCCTGCTCACGGATCGGCGTTATCCTGGACAGGCCAGTGCGGCCTGCTGGCTCTGGGTTATTTTGTTACCGGTAAGTTTGGGCTGATGCTGCCTTATATCGAGCCGCACATTACCCTGTTGTGGTTGCCGACCGGTCTGGCAGTGGCAGCCCTGCTGCGCTGGGGCATGGCCGTGTGGCCGGGTATTACCCTCGGGGTGCTGGCGCTGGCCTGGAGCATGGAATCGGAACCCGGACTGGCGCTGGGTATTGCAGCTGGCAATACACTGGGCCCGCTGCTGGCGGCGGGTTTGCTGCGGCACTATCACTTCCGGCGGACGCTGGACCAGACACGCGACATTGTTTTGCTGGTTGCCGCTGCCGTTACCGGCATGCTGCTGAGTGCCAGCGGTGGTGTGGCCAGTCTTTATATCTTCGATGTCATACCGGCGAACGATACGCTGTTTGCCTGGCTGGCCTGGTGGGCGGGTGACAGTGTGGGCGTGCTGCTCGCTACGCCGTTATTGCTCAATATGACGTATGCCGGGCTGGGTCATATCTGGCAGCAAAAAACGGAATATGTCATCTGGCTGGCGCTGACCTGCGTATTGGGCTGGGGCATATTCATTTTTAATACGGGTGAATTCGGGCATTCGTTGCCGCTGGTGTTTTTGATGCTGCCCATGGTGGTGTGGGCAGCCATGCGGTTTGATATTACCGGTGCTTCTGCCGGCACGCTTGCCTGCATGCTGATTGCAGCCTGGGCAACCAGCCACGGGCTGGGGCCATTTCATCGCGAT
>JAUPMA010000249.1 GCA_030836935.1 Pseudomonadota bacterium
ACATAGGCAATCCAGCGATGTCTGGTTAACAGACGAGCGACAAATGTAGAAGCTGCACCCATCAGCACAACAGACACTGCCAAACCGAAAACCAGCACCCAGACATGCTCACGCGCCGCACCGGCTACCGCCAGAACATTATCCAGTGACATGGATATGTCTGCGACCACAATTTGTGTCACCGCAGACTTGAATGTTTTGGGTGCATGTTCAGGAATTTCCTTGCCTTCGAGTACAGCCTCTCCCTCATTTTCCCGTTCCTGCTGGCGAATTTCGCGCCATAATTTCCAGGATACCCAAACCAGCAGAATGCCACCGGCAAGCAGCAATCCAACAATCGCCAGCAACTGCGTTGTGATAAGCGAGAACAGAATACGCATGATCGTTGCAGCGAGAATGCCGATGAAAATAGCCTTGCGTCTTTGCTCGGAAGGCAATGCGGCGGCGGCCATTCCCACAACAATGGCATTATCACCAGCCAGTGCAATGTCGGTAAGGATAACCGTACCCAGAGCTGTCAATTCAGAAACAGAAACCAGAGATGCAATATCCATGATTTACTCCGTAAAAATATTGTATGAATGGATTTTCAATGCGCGGATATTACTTTGTGAACCGGCGCATCAGCAACAAAATTCTGTCTTTATAAAACCGCTTGATCTTGCGGGCGATAATTTCAGTCAAAGTCTTGTCATAATAAGGTTTATCCTGCCCGGTAATATCCTCAAAACGATTCTGATATTTATGTTTTATCCATGCATTGTTATCAAACCGCATGGCAAGATGATATCTGAAATGATTCAGCGGATGAAAACCGGGCCGGTAAATTACCGCCGCACCAAAATCAATCAGGCAGGGATATTTGCCATCCACCACCAATAAATTGTCTTTCTTTTTCAAATCCATATGCGCCACACCCAGTTGATGCATACGGGTGATGGCCTGAAACATTTCCCTGAAATACGTATCTTCATCCTTTGGTCTTTCCTGACGTATTGGCAACCCATTGATGTATTGCAATACCAGATATTGGTCATCAATCAGACCGTAGCATTTTGGCGCCGCAGAAAAATTCTCCAGTTTCCTGTACACAGCATATTCATGATGCAACATGCGAACATGCAGTTTGCGAATCAGGCCACGACCATGCGGCACCTTGATCACCAGTGCCGGCTCGGCATCACGATAAATGAGAGTCTGGCCCTGATAACCGGCAGCCAGCGTATGAGTGTTGGATGCCAGACTGGTTTCGATCCATTGTTTCAGCCCGGCTTTTTCAGATTCACTGAATTCAGGCGACATGAATCAGGTCAGCAGGAGATACAGAAACACAACCAGATACAGGGCAATAACCGGCTCGCCATTTTGCATCAGACTTTGCCTGAATGACCATTCACTGCCGCCCTGAGAAGGTTTTGATTTGAAAGAAGGAATCAATGCGTGAATATCCCGGCTCCAGTTTTCCCATTGTTCGCCAAAAATGCTGTGCAGTTTTTTGTCTTCATATGCGATGGCTGGCGGATAATAAAACCACAACAGGAATACCATCAATACATACGACCACCACAGCATGGATGCAATCGAGAATCCAAGCAATACCAGGATGTTGCCCACATAGAGCGGATGACGCACAAAGGCATACGGGCCATCCGTCGCCAGCATTTTGTTTTTTCTGACATGACCGGATGCCCACAAGCGCACCGCTTCGCCAATAATGACCAGAATGGTTCCCGCAAAAAACCATGGCATGGCTGCCGTGCCGAGCAATGCCACCAGCGGCACAAACAAAATGGCAAACCATTGGCGTGATGCTTCATGAAAACGAAGTTTCCCGATAATTCCTGCCGAGTCTGAACCAGAACGAGTAAATGCCATGATTGAACCTTGGTGATAACTGAAAGGAGCGCCATTTTATATCAAGACGCAATGTATTTCAGGAATTCGCTGTCTTAAACCACATCCACCACGCGAGGCAGGGCGGCTTCCAGAACGGCGCGTATTTTAGCCATGCCGGATTCGAGATATTTTTCCATTTCCTGCAAGCTGATGATGTTATCGCCATCCTTGCCGGCCGCCCAGTTGATTACCAGCGCACAGGTGACATATTTCAGATCCAGCTCACGCGCCAGGGCGGCTTCCGGCATACCGGTCATGCCGACAATATCGCAGCCATCACGTTCCAGTTTGTTCACTTCCGCAATGGATTCGAGACGCGGCCCCTGAGTCGCCGCATAAACACCGCCATCATATGGATTGAGCTGCAACTCACTGGCACTGCTCAGCAATATCTGACGCAACTCCTGATTGTAGGGATGCGTAAAATCAACATGGGTAACAAAACTCAGATCATCTTCAAAAAAAGTCTGCGACCTGCCCCAGGTATAATCAATAATCTGGTTGGGAATGACAATCCGTTCCGGCCACATCGATTTGGTAATACCCCCGACAGCAGCCACGGCAATCACACGCTTGACGCCCGCCTCCTTCAGCGCCCACAGGTTGGCGCGATAATTCACCTTGTGTGGCGGTATGGTATGTCGATGACCATGCCGCGCCAGAAAAACCACATCGTTACCCGCCACCTTGCCAAACGTCAGCGGACCAGAGGGTGAACCATACGGCGTGTTCACCATTTCCTTGTGCGTGATATCAAGATTTTTTAATTCGGTGAGACCGGTGCCGCCGATGATGGCTGTGAATGACATAATTTATTCCCCTCACCCAATCCCTCTCCCACAAGGGGAGAGGGTGAGTTTGTGTCGCGATGCGACGATTTATTTTAAATATTGATCGGCAACAGCATAAATACCGTTGGCATTGCGATGATAACCCTTGTAATCCATACCAAATCCGAAAACGTAACGATCCGGCACAGTCAGTCCAATAAAATCGCAGCGCGAACCCGGTTTTCTTCTGTTGTGAATTTTTTCAACCAGCACAGCAGAAATCACTCTGGCGGCACCCTGTTGCCTGCAATACTGAATAATGGCATCGAGGGTGTAACCTTCATCCAGAATATCGTCAATAAGGATAAGTGTGCGGTTTTTAATATCCTGATGCGGCGCCACTTTCCATTCCAGCTCACCACCACTGGTTTGATTGCGATAACGTGTGGCGTGAATAAAATCGACATGCAACGGAAAATTGAATCGTGGTAACAAATGACCAGCGAGTATCATGCCGCCATTCATGATACTGATTACTATAACCGGTTGCGACTTGTAAATATCGTCTGCCACAGCCGCCGTGATATCACTCGCCAGTTTATCCAGCGACTTGTTTATCGCGCTGGCATCATGCAATAGATCGGCAGTTTGCAATACATCCTGCGCTTGTTGTGGGGTAACGGCCATAATTCCTGCTTAATAAGTAAATGTAACCACACTGTTATCCATTGCTTCGGTAATCACGTAAGCGCCACCCACTGTTTCATCAATTTCTGCAATCAGGTCATTGCCCCATAATTCCAGAACGGGCGTGCATACCTTGAATGTAACACCGGCCGATTTTGCATCCTGAATCAGTTGCAGGACGGTGCGTGATTCCCGGCTGCTGGTATGAATTTCCTGCGCCACATTTTTCATAGCCAGTTTTCCGGCCTGACCGGTGATAATGACTTCAACCTCGTACTCCATAGCCGCTGCAATAGTTGCCTGCGACAATGGCGGCAATAGTTGATCCGCATTCGTCAAATCAATATTGGCAAGCACAATGAGCAGTTTGTCGGCCATGATTAATGAAGGAAGAAGGGATGCGCAATTTTAATGCAGAAAGATGGCATTGGATACATCTTTAACCTTTCCACTTTAAGCTTTAACCCTAATTACACATTCATTTCCAGTCTGGTAGGGTGGATAAGCGTAGCCATCCACCAGAGTAATCGGCGGATGCGCTGCACATATCCGCCCTACAATCATAATTTTTTGACTTAATCAGAACTTCCTTAAGCTCGATTACACATTCATTTCCAGCCAGGGGCTGTCATCCATTCGCGCAATCTGTTCGGCGGCCTGTTTCCATTCGGTTGATTCATGCAGCGCCTGCCACTCCGTATGCCCACGCCCATGCATGCGTATCAAACGCAGTTGCGATACCGGATTGCTGTATCCAGCAAGGCTTTGCAAAACCTGTGCGGCTCCTTGCGGATGATTGCAAATCAGCACCATGTCGCACCCTGCATCCAGCGCTGCCTGTGCGCGATGCGAAAAATCACCCGCTACACCGGCCGCTTCCATTCCCAGATCATCACTGAAAATAACTCCCTGGAAACCCAGCTGCTGACGCAAAATATTTTTGATCCAGACAGGCGAATAACCCGCCGGACGGTTATCCACTTTTTCATACACCACGTGTGCCGGCATGATGGCTTCAAGACCAAAATGAATCATGCTCTCAAACGGACGAATATCTTCCATCATGATGTCACTGAGTTCGCGCCTGTCAACCGGATGCGCAACATGCGAATCTTCGCGGATGGAACCGTGTCCGGGAAAATGTTTTCCCGTGGCGGCCATGCCGGCCTGATGCATGCCGCGCATAAACTCATGTGCGAGATCCGCAATAACCTCCGGACTGTGGTGAAACGCACGGTCACCAATCACGCCACTGATACCTGTACCCAGATCCAGCACCGGTGCAAAGCTCATGTCGATACCGGCAGCGCGGCATTCGGTTGCCATCAGCCAGCCGCCGGTGTACGCCATTTTCTTTGCCAGTTTTTTATCTTTTTTGTATAAATCACCAAATTTTGCAGCGGCAGGCAAATGAATAAAGCCTTCACGAAAACGCTGTACACGTCCGCCTTCGTGATCCACCGCAATCAATAAATGCGGTGTACGCAATGCATGGATTTCAGCAGTAAGCGCACGGATTTGTTGCGGTGACTGATAATTGC